>CAZWEL010000010.1:0-14479 GCA_964632955.1 uncultured Thermoplasmatales archaeon
AGTTAAAATACAATGACCATGGAGAGGTGCATGCAAAGATAGTGGCGGCAAATGCTCTCAAGATGTATCAGCTGCTGGTTGAAAGTGGAATAAAAACTGATTTTGAGGAATATGGAGGGGGAGATAAGGAGGATGTTGCTTTAATACTATTGTCTGCTGCCCTCCTTCATGACATAGGCAACCAGATTTACAGAAAAAATCATCCCTTACATAGCAGCTATCTTGCCCTCCCCATATTGAATCGCATTCTGCCAGAGATATATGGGGATGTGGAGAAGAGGACTGAGGTGAGGGGCTTTATTCTCAACGCCATCTACGCCCATGATTCCGATGTGTCTGACCTAACCATGGAATCCGCACTCGTTGGAATAGGAGATGCCACCGACATGACAAAGGGAAGGGGAAGAATGGCTTTTGATCTGGGAAGCACAAGCATTCATGTGGTTTCAGCCCTTTCCATAGAGAGGGTGATAATAGCAAAGGGGAAGGAAAAGCCCATAGAAATAATAATAGAGATGTCCAATTCCTCTGGCATATTTCAGGTGGAGGAGACGCTCGGCAAAAAACTCATAGGATGCCCTCTTGAGCCATATATAGATGTGACAGCGATGGTGATGCCGCAGGAGGTGGAATACGACAGGAGAATAGTAAGAACAATAAGGTTGAAGGGGAGAAAATTCATGAGTGAGGGATGAAGGAAAAGGTAATGCTCCGCAAATTTCGGATGTTATATATATGGAATATTAATTAATTCATGGTGTTAACTTGAAAAAGATACTCCTGTTTCTGTGCGCCTTCGTCCTTCTTTTCTCCTCTGCGGCTCTGGCGGGAGATGTTGATAAGGACGGAATTGATGATGTTAGTGAGATTGGCATGGCAGAGAAGTATGCTCCCATTCTTTACTTTGAAAAACATGAACATCTTTTCCCTGTAAATGTGGAATATCATATTTCAAATTCCAATCTGAATATGAGCACTGATGATGGAGAAATTCTTATTGATGCCCATCCTTCTCCAGAAAAACTTGGTTTATATGATGAAGTGAGCAAAAATTATTCCCTTGATAACAGGAAGGGGGGCATATATGATGATAGAATAATTGAGGATTATGAGAAGGCGATGGATTCCCTTGGCTATACAGTTTATGCACATGTTTTCAAAAACGGCAATCACACCATAATCCAGTACTGGATGTTCTATGCCTTCAACAAGGGAGCGCTCAACAATCATGAGGGGGACTGGGAGATGGTGCAGGTTGTTCTTGATTCATCTGGCATACCATCACATGCCATGTACAGCCAGCACATAAGCGGGCAGAGGGCGGAATGGAAGGATGTGGAGAAAGATGGAGATCATATGAAGGTTTATGTGGCAAGAGGAAGCCATGCCAATTATTTCCGCTATTTTCAGGGTTTGATGGGGCTTGCAAGAGATAAGGTTGGAAAAAATGGGAGGATTCTCAAGCCCGATGATTATAAATTAATTTTTCTCGGTGAAGAAGGAGACGGAAACCATAACGTATCTCAAAACTGGATTGATTTTGCTGGGAGATGGGGAGAATTTGGAGAAATTGGCAATGAATTGAGGGGGGAGAGAGGCCCTTATGGTCCTGTATATAGAGAAAATGGAGATATGTGGTATGGTATGGAATGGGGCTATTCTTTGCCCTCCATTCATAACGGAATGCTTATTTTTGAGTGGTTTGTTTACCATTTTATTCTCATTTATTCTATTCTATCTTTGATATCCTTGGGAATTGTAGTATTTGCCATTTACAGGAGACACAAAAAATATGGAATAAAAAAACCCTTTTCTCCACTGCTTGACATCAATGGAGTGAATGCTGGAAGCATCTCCGCCATTATAGCGATGATTGCACTCATTCTTGCTATCCTCTCCCTATTCTATCCCTGGTATGGTGTTTTCGCAGAGGTGAGAGGGGAAAATGAAATGGATATGACAAAAATCATTTCCATTGATGGAATACATGGTATAGAGATAAACATGCTCAAAGCCAATGAGGGGATGACCCAGATAGGGGCATTACCCATTCCCTTTTCCATCATGATAGGAGTTTCTATAATTCTATTTGTTCTCGGAACAATAGGATTGGAGAAGAAGAAGGCATGGCGTAAGTATTTATGGAGGGGGATAAAGTTCATTATGCCTGTGATTCTCATAATCCTTTCCCTTTTCCTAATCGAGATGATAGCAGTTAGGTTGGGCGAGGTAAGAGGTACAGAAAATGCAGGAGAATTGATGAAAAGCATAGTTTCCCATCCTTTAAAGGGGGAAAGCACCTTTATGGTGGAGGACTATGGAGAGGTGAGTGCCAGATGGGGATTGGAAACAGGAGCATATCTCCTTTTAATGGCAGGTATTCTGATTATTATAGCAGGCATAATGGGATATGCAAGAGGAGGGGAAAAATACCTAAATTTCAAAAATCATTAATCTTATATACTGTTCCCCATTAAATTTTGAGGGGTGGGATGTACCTAAAAGAGATTGCTCTCGAAAACTTCAAATCATTTGGGACAAAGGTTAGGATACCCTTTCTTCCAGGTTTTACAGCCATAACAGGTCCAAATGGCTCAGGAAAATCCAACATAGCAGATGCAATCCTCTTTGTTCTTGGAGTGAGAAGCCCTAAGATGGTGAGGGCTGAGCGTTTGAGCGATTTAATTTATAAGGGAGAGAAGAATGCAAACTACTGCAAGGTTTCCCTTATTTTTGATAATAGTTCAAGGGAAATACCCTTGGATAGTGATGAAATTGTTCTCACAAGAAAAATAAAGCTTGCTCCCACAAAGGATAATCCCGAGAACTATTACAGCTATTTCTACATCAACGGGAGGGCTGCCTCCCTCAATGAGTTTGTTACCCTCCTTTCTTCAGCAAACATATCCTCAAGCAGCATAGTTCAGCAGGGAGATGTGACAGCCATAGTGGAAATGGGGAATGTTCAGAGGAGGAAAATAATAGATGAGATTGCGGGAATAGCAGAATATGACAAGGAAATAGAGAGAGCAAGGAAGGAAAGGGAGGAAGTGGAAAGGAACATGGAACACATTGAAATAATACTTGGGGAGGTGAGGAGGCAGATAAGGCAGCTAAAAAGGGAGAGGGATGAAGCAGTGAAGTACAAGGAACTGGTGGAGGGAATAGAGAGATACAGAGCAATGATGGCTTACAAGAAAAGGATGGAAATAGAGAGGGAAATAAGCGAGGTGGAGAGGCAGATACAGCAGTATGAGAAGAACAGGGAAGAACATGAAAGAGAGATACAAAAACTGAAGGAGATTTATAGAGAAAAGCAGATAAGATTCCAGGAGATAGATGACAAACTGGCAGAGATGGGTGGGGAGGAACTCATTGAAATAAAGAACAAGATTGATTTCTTTAAGGAGGAAGCCATAAAGGCGAAGGAAAAAATAAATTATTATCGCAGGGAACTGGCTGAGAGGAGAGGGGAGATAAAGGAACTGGAGGCAATGCTGAAAAAAATCGAGAAGGAAGCAAAGGAGTATGGAAAAAAGATAGAGCAGATGGAGAAGGAGAGGGGAGAGAAGGAGAAGGAGTTAAAAAAAGCAGAGGAGATTCTCAGGAAAAGGAAGGAAGAAGTGGAGAGGACAGATGAAAAAAGCATGGAGATAGGGAGGGAACTGGCGAAGATAAAGAAGGAATATGAGAAACTCATGGACGAGATGAGAGAAGCATCTCTTGAAAGAGACCGCCTCCAGCAGCAGATTGAGATGGTGGAAGAGCATTTAAAGGAGGCGGAGGGGAGAAAAAATTCCTATGAATTTGAACTTAAAGAAATAAAATGGGAGATAGGGGAGATAGGAAAGGAGGAAAAGGAACTGAGAAAGAGAAAGGAAAATCTGGAAAAACAACTTTTTGATAAAAAGAAGGAGGAGGCATCTATTTCTCACCAGCTCAGGGAACTGGAAAAGGAGATGATTCATTTTCAGAGAGAGCTCGCCCAGCTCAGAGCAAAGGAGGATATGGCTTCCATATCCAATGCCACCCGCGAAATTCTAAGGCTAAGGGATGAGGGCATAATAAGGGGGATACATGGAATGATTGCCGAACTCGGGAAGGCTGATGAGAAATATCAGAAGGCGCTGGAGGTGGCGGCGGGCAGAAGAATGGAAGCAGTGGTGGTGGAGAGCGATGAGGTGGCGGCTAAATGCATTTCATATCTCAAAGAGCATGGATATGGCAGAGTCACCTTTTTGCCTCTCAATAAACTTATGGGGGGAAAGCCGAGAGGAAAGGCGTTATTGGCAGTTAGGGATAAAAATGCCATAGGATTTGCTATAGATCTGGTTCAATTTGATGAGAGATACAGAAATGCCTTCTGGTATGTATTTGGAGATACCATTGTTGTCAATACACTGGATGCCGCCCGCTCCCTGATGGGAGGAGTTCGCCTGGTTACTTTAGATGGGGAGCTTATAGAGGCATCTGGTGCGATAACTGGAGGGAGTTTGCCCACCAAGAGTTTATTTGGAGCGGGAGATGCAAGAAGGATTTCGGAGATTACCGAGAGGCTTCGTGGCATAGGCGAGGAGCAGGAGATGCTTTCTAGACGTCTCATTGAGGTAAAGGATGAACTTGGAAGGATAGAGGAGGAACTTCGCTCCATTCCATCGGCAGACCTGGAAAAAATAGAGAAACTGGAGATAAGGAAGAGAGAGATGGAGAAGAATTTGGAGGTGGCGAGCAAAGAAGTGGAGAGATGGAAGGAAGAATATAATAAAGTCAGGGAGATGCTGGATGGGATAAATGAGAGAGTGGCTTCCATAACTAAAAGGAAAAGGGAGATGGAAGCATTGAAAGAAAAGAAGGAGGGCGAGTTACTCAGAATAGCAAAGAAGGAGGCGTTGAAGGAGATAGAAGAAATAAGAGAAAAAATAGAGAATCTTTCCAGGGAAAGGATAGAGCTGGAGGGCAACATAAAGGCACTCAGAAAGGAATATGAAATAGTTCTCTCAAGGAAGGAGGAGATGGAAGCAAGGATGAGGGAGGCAGAGGAGAAAATAAAAGAGATGGAAGCAGGGATGAGGGAGGAGGAGAAAAACAGGGATGAAAGTGAGAGGGAGCTAAAAACCTACCAGGAAATGGAGAGGAAATTGCTTTCAAAGACAAAGGGGCTGAGTGAAGAGAGAGATGCCCTTTATAAAGAAATAGTGGAACTGGAGAACAGAATAGATGGGCTTTCTGCAAAAATAGAGACGGCGATAGATATAATATCCAGGGCTAAGGCAAGGTTGCCTGCTTTAGAAAGCGCCCTCGCAGAATACATGGATGTTGAGCAGGAGTTTAAGGAAGAGGAAATATTGCCGGTCGAGGAAATAAAGAGGAAAATAAAGGAAATGGAGGGGCAGCTACAGAAAATAGAGCCAGTTAACATGAGGGCACTGGAAGAATATGAGAGACAGGAGGAGAGAAGAACAAAGTTTGAGGAGGAACTGGAACATCTGAAGGAACAGAAGAAAAACCTTCTCAAACTGGAGAGGGAAATGGACAAAAAGAAGAGAGAGACATTCCTTTTCGTGTTTGAGGAGATAAATCGCAATTTTGGAGAGATATACAGAGAGCTTGCGGATGGGGAGGGAGAACTCATTCTGGATAATCCTGAAAATCCCTTTGACGGAGGGCTATCGATAAAGGTGAGGCCCGCGGGTAAGAGAATGCTTCGCCTCAATTCTCTTTCTGGAGGGGAAAAGAGTATTGCATCCCTCGCTTTCATTTTCGCCCTGCAGGCATATGAACCATCGCCTTTCTACGTGCTTGATGAGGTGGACATGTTTCTGGATGAGAAGAATGCGGAGAGGGTTGCAAACATAATTTTGCAGCGCTCTTCTGCTGCCCAGTTCATAGTTGTTTCACTTAGAAGGATAACCTTAAAGCATGCGAATCATATCTATGGAGTCACCATGAGTAATGGCGTCTCCACCATAATAGGAAATATAAATCTGGTTGAAGCGGAAAAAATGGTTGAGATAAAATGAAGGAGGAATTGATTAGAGAAAATGTGGTTGCCCATATAATGGCAGGCAAGGAAATGCTCCACAATGGAGAAAATATTCAGAGATATATAGATATAATCGAGAGGAAAATTTTCATAAAAGACCCCTTCGACAGGGCTATAGCAGTGATATTTGAACTTGTCATAGAGAAGGAGGTGGACCCAAAGGAAATAGACCTCATATCCTTCTCCAAACTATATCTAAAAAAGGTGAAGAAGGAGGGTATAGATTTATTCATAGCAGGCAAAATAATGCTCATGGCATGGAAAATTTTAAGAATGCAGAGCGAGGAAGTGATAAGGAACATGGAGAGAAAGGAAGAGGTGGAGGATTATGACTACGACATACCTGACTGGTATGGAGATGATGATATCTTTTACTATACCCAGAAGGTTCTGAATAATGAGATTCCTTTAGAAAGAAAGGTGAGGAGGGCTCCCCAGAGAAAGGTAACGCTTATAGAACTTATAAATGCCTTTGAAGAAGCGAAGAAAAGCATAAAGAGGAGGGAAAAGAGGAGAAGGATAAGCAAGGAATGGGATAATGTGAAGATGGCTGATACATCCCATAAGGAGGACATAGAGGAGGATATGAAGAAGGTGATGAAAATACTCAGCAAACTGAATGGAAAAGCCATTCCTCTACGCCAGTTATATGATAGCAAGGAGGAAATGCTTTCCATTTTTCTTCCATTGCTTTTCCTTGCCAAGGAGGGAAGGATATTCATATGGCAGGATGACTTTCCCTACGGAGAGATATACATAAAACTCAACCATGGAAGCTAAAAAAATTATTGAAGCCATACTGTTTGCTGCATCCCGCCCCGTTTCTGTAGAGGAGATTGTAAAGGCGGGGGTGAAAAAAAAGGAGGTGGAAAAGGGCATAGAGGAGTTAAAAAAATTCTATTCAGATTCAGCCATAGAGATTGCGGAGGTGGGGGGAAAATATGTGATGCAGTTGAAGAATGATTATGCCGGTTATGCAAGAAAGTTTGCACCCATGGAGTTGTCCAGAGGAATGCTAAAAACGCTTGCCATCATCGCATATCATCAGCCGATAAAACAATCGGAATTGAAAAATATGGTGGGGAGCCAAGTTTATGAACATGTGAGGGAACTGAAAAGCAGGGGCTTCATAAAAACGAGGAAGGAGGGGAGAACAAAGATAATAGAAACAACCACCTATTTCCATGAGTATTTTGGATTTGATAAGAGCAACAGAGAGAAGGTTAAAAAAATATTATACGGGAAAATAGCAGAGGAGCAGAAAAAGGGATGAGGAGGCGACTCAGCCGAAGAGGGCGCCGAGTCCTGCTGCTATCTCTTCCTCGTCAACCTGCTCTTCTTCCTCTTCCTTCTTTTCCTCTTTTTTCTCTTCCTTCTTCTCTTCTGCCTCTCCTCCTGCAGGGGCTGGAGCCGCAGCTGCCACTGGAATGGTGGCTGCCTTTGATATGACTTCCTCTATGTTGACACCCTCAAGGGATGCTGTGAGTGCCTTTATTTTTGCCTCATCCACTTCCACGCCTGCCGCCTCCAGCACCTTCTTCAGATTCTCCTCATTGATTTCTTTCCCTGCTGCATGCAGTAACATTGCGCCATATACATATTCCATTTTTTCAACCTCCTATTTTTTCATCTAATATTTTAGCATGTAAATATGCCTTCCTTATAAATTCTTCTATTGTCTCCTTTGTATAGAAATTGCTTTCCAACGCCAGAGTGTGGGCATTTCTGTATGCCTTGTTTATCAAAGCCTCTATTGTTTCCTTTGTTGGATATCCTATCTCAACCGCAAGCATAATAGCCCTGCCGGCTGCATTCTGCATATCTGCCAGTATTTTATTGACATCTACGGCAAGCACATCTGGCGTGAATATGACTCCGTCCTCATACAGAGCATGAACATGCAGTCCTATCTCCACAGGTTTTATCTCAAGGCGGGTGAGCATCTTCGCCACATCCGGTGGAATCTTCTCACCCTTTTTGACAAGCACCACATCCTTTTTTATAACAACTTTTCCTCCTTCAATGGCTGCAGGTATGCCCGCCTTCTGGAGTTCACCCACTATTGGTCCGGGTTTGAAGGGCGTATCCCCCTTCTTTATTACAATGTCCTCCGTTGCTATCTCTCCGCCTTTTGCAGGCGCCTTCGTCTTCAATCCATCAAGCAGGCGATACAGTTTAAAGGGATTCATGTCGGCGGCGATTATGCCAACCTCACCGTCTATATAATCCTTCAATCCTTCCTTTCCATTTTCCAGAGCCCTCTCTATGAGAGAATTTTTGGAAACGCGGAGTTCCGCCTTTTCTCTGAGGAGAGCCCTCATTTCCTGCATCTGAGGGGCAGGGATTCCTCTTATACCAACTATCCCCACCACTGGATGGGAAGTAAGAATGCTTTTTAATTCCTCAACCTCTTTTATCTTCCACTCAGCAGGCATCAGATCACCCTAACAGATGAACCCATTGTTGTTTTGATATAGGCGGAACGGATATTCATCCTTCCTCTCTCCAGTTTGCTTTCCACCCTCTGCAGAACATTCTCCACATTTTCAGCAATATCCTCTGGAGGCATGTCCTCCCTGCCAACAAGGCAGTGAAAGGTTGGTTTATCCTTGCTCCTCACCCTGATACTCTTCCTCAATTTTTCAACTATGGAAGCTATATCGGCGTCAGGAGGAATGGGCTTCGGCATCTTGCCACGGGGAGCAAAAATCCTACCAAGGCTTCTACCTATGGTGGGCATGAGAGGTGCTTCAGCCAAGAAGAAATCGCAGGATTCCGCCACTTCCTTCGCCTTTTTTTTGTCCTCAGCCAGTTCCTTTATTTCCTCGGGCGTTATGACCACGTCTGCCACATCCTTTGCTTTGAAGGCAAGCTCTCCGCTGGCGAATACGCCTACTTTGGCGGGCTTGCCCCTTCCCTTTGGCAGTTCTATTTCTTCATCTATTCTGTTCTGGGGCTTCTGGAGATCCACATCTTTCAGATTTATAACTAACTCGACGGACTGGACGAACTTCCTCTTTTTATTGTTCTCCTCATCCAGTGCTTTTTTCACCGTTTCCACTATTTCTTCAGATGTCATTGCTAAAAGGCAATAGCAATGCATTATATAAAGGTTATTTTTGAGATTTTGATGCTGAATGGAGCTGCTATGAGAAAATGGCATTATTCATGCTTTATTCCATAGCCATCCTTGTTCTTCCAAAATATTTTTCATCTAAAAACTTCCACTCTTTCAACACAGCAGAAAACCGACTTAAATGATTTACTCCTTAAATTCTCCTTGTAAATACCTTCCAGCCAGTTTTTCATACACCTCGGCATTCTCTCTTATGGCTTTCGTCATTTCCTCATCCTTCTTTATTACCTTCCCCGGCACTCCCACCACTAAGGAATAGGGAGGAATTTCCTTTCCAGGAGGAACAACGGCATTGGCTGCTATTATGCTCCCTTTTCCAACATGAACTCCATCCAGCACCGTTGCATTTATTCCGATTATACACTCATCCTCTATGGTTGCTCCATGTACAATTGCTCCATGTCCTATGGAAACGTTTTTTCCAACCTTCACACCATATTCTGGGGATGTATGAATGACGCAGCAATCCTGCACATTGCTTCCATCTCCTATCTCTATTCTATTCAAGTCACCTCTTATTACAGCATTCTCCCATATGCTACATCTGCTTCCTATAAAAACGTCTCCTATAATAATAGCCGATTTTGCAATATAGGTATTCTCTCCTACCTTCATGGATTGGAATGCTCACCCATTTTATAGAATTTGCCTTTCAGATTCTGTATTTAAGGAATATTCCCGCCTCATGGGGCAAGCATGCTTCTATTGTTACACCGCCACTCCATAGAAACATGAATCTCCTATTTCCATTCTTTAAGTTACATGTTTCTTATTCAAATCTCCATCCTCCTTGCACATCCTTTCTGAATATGGATATCATTTTAAGAAATTTTTCTTCCTAAAAGCGATACAACAATGAGCAATATAGTTGAGAAAATGATCGCAATTATGGCGGGCAGAAATCCAAAGGTTGGGATGGAAACATGGGCGGATAAAAATACAATAGATTCTCCTCCGAGAATGCTGGCAATGCACCCCCATTTTGTGACTTTTTTCCAGTAAAGGGTGGCTATGATGGATGGAGCCAGAACAACAAGCCCCGAAAATGTTGTTTTAACGAGAGTTCCCATTATCCCCGCCTTTGGATCGTAACCGAATATTACAAATGCCATGGCAAATAGTGCCAGCACTGCCGTTATAATCCTGCTATGATTCACCTTTTTTCCAAATATATCGCATGTGAGGATAGTGGAGAGGGAAAGCAACTGAGAATCGGCGGTGGACATGAGCGCCGCCAGCGCCCCCACCATGGTTATGGAAAAGATGGCTGGTGGGGCATACTCTTTCACCATCAATGGAAGCACGTTATCGGGATTAGCGATGTTTATGGCTGATCCATGAGCCCATATTCCTATCATCACTGGCATGAGGAAGAAGAAGGAAATAAGGAGTGGATATAAATACATCGCTTTCCTTAGCGAATCTTCATTTTTTGCGGTGTAAAAGCGGGAGAAAATCTGGGGAAACATGGGGTCGGCGAAAATCCAGAGTAAAAAGAAGGAGAGATATATCTGGAAGGTGAAGTAGCCATTTGGTCCGGGGCGGGAAAAGAGGGAAGGCATTATTTCATAGGAAGCCATGCTTGCCTCCTTCACTCCACCAAGAGAGTGGGCTATGAAGAGAAAGGCGAAAAGCATTGCAATAATCATGAATGCTCCCTGAAAAACATCCGTCCAGCCCGCCGCCCTCATGCCCCCGGAGATGACATAGGCGGCAATGACAGCCATGGTTATAACAGCCCCTATTTTTATGGATATATCGGGAAACATTGTATTTATTATGAAGCCAGCCCCCACTGCCTGTATGGCAAGATATGGTAGAGTAAACAGAGCCATTGTTCCATTGAAGAGGTGACGGAGAGTCCTGCTGTTATGCTTTCCTTCCAGAATTTCTCCAGGAGTGATATAGCCATGTTTTCTTCCAAGTTTCCACACCTTCCTTCCTATCAGATAAAACATTATTGCCATAAAGGATGTGCCAACAGCCATGACACCATATTCTCCCAAGCCATCTTTATATGCCTTCCCTGCAAAACCCAGAAAGGTGAAGGCGGAGAAGTTGGTGGCTGCAAGGGTGAAGAAAAGGACAATGGATCCAAAACTTCTCCCAGCAAGGAAGTATTCCTCTGCGCCTTCCTCCCTCTTTCTAGAATAAAAACCTATGGCGAATAGAATGGCAAAATATAGGATAAGGATTTCAATCATTTTTATTCCTCCATCCATATCCTGCAAAGGCAGCAAGGACAGCAGAAAAAAGGAGGGTGATGAAAAAAATCTGCCATGCCCAGAATGGAAGAAATGAAATGAATGGCTGGCTTTTATTCCAGTTCCAGAAATCCATGGAGAGGAAGGCAATGACACCGATTATAATCCACCATTTAATCATGTATAAGGCATATGCAATTATTTTAAAGGATTTTTGATTCCATAAGGAATATGAATATGAGTTCAAAAATCAGTGCAATCATGGCTGGTATGGCTGCTTCATATCCAAAAAGGGAGGAGGCGAGAATCATCACGAGCCCCTCATTTTTGAAGGAGGCGAAGAGGGCATAGTTTATGCTATTTTCTTTTCTTACTCCTTTCCATTCACTGATTTTTTTTATTATGCCCCCTGTCCCAATTGTCCTCACCATCATCATTGCAGAAATTAGAAGAATGGTGGTGGCATCTTCAAAAAGAAATCCCCTGTTTTTGCCAACTATTGAAAAAACTATGAAAAAGAAACATATGTTGGTCATCATTTTTATACTCCATCCATCTATTCTTCCCTTTATAAGGCGGGAGAGGAGGAGGGGCAGTGCTATCAGCAGAAGAATATTTTTTATTAGCATGAGAGAATTCACCTCCTCACCAAGAATAACAAAAAGCATCAGTGGAAGGAGAAAAATGGCTGCCACATACAGGAAAAGAACTGAGAAGAGGGACTGTTTTTTATCTCCTCCCAGAATGGCAGAGAGGGGAACAACAGCAATGGCGGGAGGCGCAAAAGCCATGACAACAAAGCCCTCCCAGTATTTTTTTGTCGCCAGCCCCATGGCGAGGATGATTGCGGAGAGGACAACATAATTCAACAGAAAGGCAAAGAAAAGTTCCTTTGTATCCTTTTTCTCAATTTTGAAGGGTATGTTTGCTGCCGAAAAAGTCATGGCGAGAATGAGGGCTATGGTGGCTATGGTGGAGCTATGGGAGGGAAAGCCACCCGTCAGAAGGGCAAGAATCATGGCGGTGGTTATGTAAAGGGTGAGGCTTTCTGCAATGCCACGGAGCATGTAAAACATTCATATAGGAATATTTATTCTTTTCATGTGATAAAAAATCTGGAGAAACTGGTGGAGAATGGAGGTAGAAAGTTCGGCAAGATGAGGAGGAATGCCCTTGAAATTCTTGATGCTGTTCTGGAAAAAATGAATGGTTACAATCTGGTTAAATCTTCAGTTAAGGTAAGAAATGGAATCATGGAGATAAAGGGAAGGAAAATAAATCTTCTTTCCTATAAGAGAATATTTGTTGTGGGTTTCGGGAAGGCATCCGCATCCATGGCAAAGGCGATGGAGGAAATGCTTGATGTGGATGGAGGAATGGTGATTTCCACGGAAGATATTGAGTTGAAGAGTATAAAAAATGTGAAGGGAAGTCATCCTCTTCCCGATGAGAAAAATAGGGAGGCGAGTTTAAGGCTAATGGAGATGGTGAAAAACGCAGATAAGGATGATTTGGTAATAGTGCTTATAAGTGGAGGTGGCTCCTCCCTGCTCTGCATGCCGATGGTTTCTCTGGAGGCGATGAGAGAGGTTTCAGAGGAATTGATGAAGAAAGGATGCAACATAGAGGAACTAAATATTGTGAGGAAGCATCTTTCTCATGTTAAAGGAGGTCGCCTTGCTGCCATGACAGATGCAAGGATGGTGGCAGTGATAATATCCGACATAATAGGAAACCCTGTGGATCTGATCTCTTCAGGACCAACAGCAGAAGATTCCTCCACATTTCAGGATGCGATGAAGGTGCTGGATAAATATGGGATAAAGAATGAGGAGGTGAGGAATGTCATTGAAAAGGGGATAAAGGGGGAAATAGAGGAAACTCCTTCCAAGTTAAAAAATGTGGAGAATTTTGTTATAGGGGACATCAACATGGCATGCCGTTTTGCGGTGGAGATGGCAATGGAGAGAGGCTACAATGCAAGGATAGTTTCCACAGCCATAAGTGGGGAGGCGAGAGAAATGGGATTAAATCTTGCCAGATATGCAATATTTCATCCTCGAGGGAATATAGTTTTTATAGGAGGGGGAGAAACCACCGTCACTGTGGGAGGTAATGGAAGGGGGGGAAGAAACCAGGAGATGGTACTCGGCTCTCTCGAAGAAATTGATGGAGAAGTGGTGGTCTTTCTTTCATGCGGCACCGACGGCATAGACGGCAATAGCCCTGCGGCAGGAGCCATAGCAGATGGTGAAAGTTATTCAAAGGCGAGAAAAATGGGGATTGATATAAATGCTTACATGAATAATAACGATTCCTATGGGTTTTTTGAAAGAATGGGAGATGCAATATTCACAGGATACACTGGAACGAATGTTATGGACATTCAGATAATAATTAAAAAATGAAAAGGAAAATTAAACACCCACCACCTTTTTGACTCCAGGGATTTTCTCTTTCAGTATCCTTTCTATCCCCATCTGGAGCGTCATGGTGGAGAATGGGCATCCCGCACAAGCTCCCGTAAGGCGGAGTTTCACTATGCCGTTTTCTTCATCAACATCCACAAGTTCAACATCTCCACCGTCCGCCTGCAGGGAGGGGCGTATTTCATCCAGTATTTTTTCCACTTCTTCCTTCATTTTAGAGGGTTATACACTGCGTGGGGCACGCTTCAACACACTGTCCGCACTCTATGCAATCATCCTCGGAAACTATCGCGTAATCTTCAACTGTTATTGCTCCAACAGGGCATGCATCTTCACATACCCCGCATGCTGTACAACACTCCTTATCTACTTGGGCTGGCATGAAAGGATATGCCATGGAAATATTTATAGATAACGGGCACTACATTCCGATATAAAAATCTTTTATGTAGTCATCAAAAAAGGGTTTCTGCCATATGGTGGAGGTGGGAAAATAGCCTATAACATTTCTCTCTCCTCAAAATAAAAATGGGTGAGGGGTTCTGCATTTTTGCCTCCATTATATCAACAGTAGAATGTTTAGAAGTGTTTACACCACAAGGAAAATACGATATCGGATAAGAATGTTTATATATCGTTTTGCTTCTTTTTAGTGAGGGGGAGAAAA
>CAZWEL010000011.1:0-14431 GCA_964632955.1 uncultured Thermoplasmatales archaeon
TTTCTTTAGTTTTTCATAGCAATTTTCACCATAGCCATGGGAGGAATATGGGAAATAGCAGAATTTGCATCCGACCAGATATTTTCAGGAGGGCAGCCGGTGGCGCAGGTGAGCCTTGAGAACACCATGCTTGACATGATTGCGGATACGGTGGCGGGCATTATTGTGGGAGTGGCGGGTGCCATAGGAATAAGGAGAGGCGAATTCAAGGATATCCTGCTGTATTTCGGAAAGGAGGCTAAAAAACTTAATACCAGATTTTTAAATGCAAGGAAGGAGGCATTGAGGGCTCTAAAAAAAGCAATTGAGGAAGGGAAGATGGATGAGAAGATGCTGTCTGTAGTGGAAAAAATAAATTCAATTGGTGATTATTTCACCACCAGCAGCTGCTCCGGAAGGATGGTGATACTGGAAGTGCCCTCCTTTGGCAGAAAAAGAAAGGCAAGGTTTTTGGGAAAATGGCATAGAAAAGTTGGCATGGAAGAATTGAAAAAAGCAATTGAAAAGAGAGGCAATGGGGAGATATGGTTTCTTGTTCAATCCACCATAATCCATGTGGTTGCCATATCGATGGAGGATGCCAGAAAATTGCTGAATGTGGCAAACCAGAGTGGGTTTAAATACTCTTCAATAAAATCCACAAACGGGAAGATAGTGGTGGAGATATTGGGAACTGAAAGGATAGATACTCCTCTGGGTGCCGGCGGAGAAATATATGGTGGAGATGATTATCTTGAACTTCTTGTAGGAATAGGAAATAAAATGATGGAAAGAATGGATAGAAATCTGAAAAGATTTGAGAAAAATCTTGATATGCTTGCAGCCGGTAAATCACATGAGGTTCATGTTTAATTCATGAGTAACTATTATAAATTCTTTCTCCATTTATTTATGGAGGCAGATGAAGTTAGTGTGTATAATGGCAGCTTTAATGCTTATTCTTTCTTCCTTCCCACTTAATGCCAGCGATGAAAAATACGACGGGCATCCAAGCATATGCATAATAAATGGATTTTTCAAATATCTGGGGGAAGATGAGGGCAAAATATATTTCAGGGCAATATATGGGAGAATGGCTTTCATAAGTGAGGAGAAGGGAGCAGGCATTTTGTATATCATGAATTCCAACATCTCCTTTTCGAAACCCTTTCATTCATTAGCCCTCTCTCTGGACAACTATACTTTGATAATACTTGCCTTTTCCTCAAATTGGGATTTCATCGACTCTTCATAACCATATGGGCTGCCATCCCCGCTCCAAAGCCATTGTCAATATTTACAACCACTATGCCTGGAGAGCAACTGTTTAGCATTGCCATAAGGGCAGCAACGCCATTCAATCCTGTCCCGTATCCAATGCTTGTTGGAACTGCTATGACAAGAGAGGAGGCAAAGTTTGAAACAAGGGTCGGAAGAATTCCATCCATTCCTGCAACCACTACCACCACCTTCGCCTTTTCTATTTCCTCTCTATATGGAAGGATGCGATGGAAGCCAGCTGCTCCCACATCATATATGCGATGCACCTCGTCTCCCATCTCCTCTGCCACCACTGCCGCCTCCTCCGCCACCGGGATGTCGCTGCTTCCTGCACTCACCACCACCATATAGCCATCGCCTTTCTTTTCTGTTTTTTCGCCTATGACAATCATCCCGCATCTTTTATAATATCTGGCATTTTTCATATCTTTAATGCTATGGTAAATCTCATCGTTTGCTCTGGTGATGAAAACCTTATCCCTTTCAGCCATTTCCTGTGCTATTCTTTTTATCTGCTCAATACTCTTTCCAGGAGCATATATGGCTTCAGGCATTCCTCTCCTCAAACTCCTGTGAAAATCTATTTTGGCAAATTCCATATCCATGAAGGGGATGTGCTTCAGCATATTCAATGCTTCCTCCACGCTCATTTCATTTCTGCTAACCTTTCTGAGTATTTCTTCCACATCCATCGAAGCCAATCCCATTGCAAAATTTAAATGTTTCATCGCATTGTGTTTTGATGAGATGGAGATATTTAGCCCTGGCTCTCCTCCTTATATTCATACTTGCCCTCATAATATTTCCTCATGAGGTATATGACAATTTCATATGGAAATACTTCGTTGGTCCAGTAGTGGCGGATGCAACGGGAAAACCGGTGCAGCATAATGGAGTGTGGGCATATGAAGGCTATTCCCCTGTATCAGAAATCATCTATGGCATCTTTCTCGTTATATTTATCTATCTCACTCATCTCTTATTTGAGAGGAAAGGCATAGAGGTGAATCTAAAGTTTATTCTCTTCTCCACTCCTTTCATTTTATACGGCTCAACCGCCCGTGTGATGGAGGATGCAGCCATAATACCCAAACCCCTCGCCTATTTCTTCATCTCCCCTGTTATATACATCCAGATAGGCACCCTCTTTGTTTTCTCCCTTCTTTATGGTATCCATTTCAGAGGTTTAAAAAAATTTGTTATTCTTATGGCAATGGCGAATATCCTGTATACCATTATCTTCTTTCTTTTTCTTTCTTCCCCCGCTATTCATCCTCTAATTTTTCTCCTGTTATCTCTCATTTCCATCTGGATTTACAAAAGGCAGGGAAACGACTATCTCTCCTCCATGTTTTCTATGGGCTTTTTATGCCTCTCCTCCTCTCTTCTTTCTCTCCTTCTGTTTTTACTGAAAAATGGTCATCTATTTTATGCAATACTTCTCTCCCCTCTCCTTGCCTTCCTCGTTTCATTGCTTATGTATGCTGGGGGCATTAAATTCAATATTGCCCTTCTTAAGGATAAGATTAATTCTCTCCTCATATTCGGGCACATGCTTGATGGGATAACAACCTACTTTGCGATTGTCAATCCCTTTTCGTGGAATATAACATATGGAGAGAAGCATCCTCTGCCAGATTTTCTCATGAAAAATTTTTATGGAATTGGATATCCCATTCTAAAGTTGCTGGTTATTCTCGGTGTCAT
This sequence comes from uncultured Thermoplasmatales archaeon, assembly GCA_964632955.1. Classification (GTDB taxonomy): domain Archaea; phylum Thermoplasmatota; class E2; order UBA202; family JdFR-43; genus JAGGZK01. The sequence goes on from CAZWEL010000011.1 coordinate 2,968, forward strand.
ATATGTGGTGGATGATTTGAAGGAAAACCTGAAAAACACCATCAAATTCTTCATTCTCTTCCTCGGATTATCGCCTGGCATGAGGGATTTACTCCGCATACTTCTGGGAGTATAATTTTTATATTCTGCCCCTTTTATTCCCATGAAGATTCTCTTCATCCACGCAGATTATATGGAATACGAGGCAAAGGAGAAGGCAATAGAGGCGGCGGAGGAAATAGAGAAAAAAAAGGACTCCATGAAGGATGTTCTTGTTGCGTTCATCTCCGTGGAGGAGGATGATGAGTGGCATGAAAATGCGAGCAGGGAGATAAGAAACGTTGCATCCATGGTGGATGCTAAAAACATAATGCTGTATCCTTATGCCCATCTTTCCACCAATCTTGCCCCTCCCGATAGGGCGGTGGAGATGCTTAAAGCCATAGAAGAGGATTTGAAGAAGGACTACAATGTGAAACGCTCCCCCTTTGGATGGTATAAATCCTTCAGGATAAGCTGCAAGGGACATCCCCTTTCGGAGTTATCAAGGCATGTGGAATGCAGGAGGGAGGAGAAAGAAGGAGAGGAAATAAAGTCAGAATGGTATATCCTCACTCCAGACGGAGAACTCATAGAGGCAGAAAAATTTGATTTCACGGGGCATGAGGAACTCAAAAAATTCTATGAATATGAGGCAAGCGGTAGCAGGGCGGCGAGCGAGGAGCCCGCCCATGTTAAACTCATGAGGGAGCAGGAACTGGTTGACTATGAGCCCGGCTCCGATTATGGCAATATGAGGTGGTACCCCAAGGGATATCTCATAAAGCGGCTGATAGAGGAGAAGGTGGAGGATATGTGCCTTTCAATAGGGGCAATGGAGGTGGAAACACCCATAATGTATGATTTGAAGCATCCTGCATTGAGCAAATATGTGAAAAAATTCCCGGCAAGGCAATATAGGGTGAGAGCAGATAAGGGGAGAGAGATGTTCCTAAGATTTGCCGCCTGCTTTGGGCAGTATTTGATGGCTCATGATATGGTGATTTCCTATCGCCACCTTCCCCTCCACCTTCTTGAGATTGCCAAATCCTTCAGAAAAGAGCAGCATGGAGAGGTGACAGGGATAAAGAGGTTGCGCGCTTTCACAATGCCTGATATGCACACCATATGCAGGGATGAAAAACAGGCGATGGAGGAATTCAGGAGGCAATTCATGCTTTCCCTGGAATGGGCAAAGATGATAGAGATAGAGGGCGAAATAGCTATAAGATTTGTGAGGGATTTCTTTGAGAAAAACAGGAATTTTGCGGTGGAGCTGGTGAAGGCATGGGGAAAGCCGGTTCTTGTGGAAATGTGGGATAGGAGATACTTCTATTTCATAATGAAATTCGAGATAAATATGAATGACAGCGTTGGAAAAGCATTTGCTCTCTCCACCGTGCAGATAGATGTGGAAAATCCTTCATCCTTCGATATAACATATGTGGATGAGGATAATGAAAAAAGACATCCATATCTTCTCCATGCCTCAATTTCTGGAGGAGTTGACAGAAATGTGTGTGCCATTCTGGAAAAGGAAGCAATGAAGATGAAGAGAGGGGAGAAAGCAAGATACCCCTTCTGGCTGGCGCCGACGCAGGTGAGAATCATACCCGTAAAAAGTGAGTTTGTGGATGAGTGCATTTCACTTGCTGAAAGGATTAATGCTAGGGTAGATGTGGATGACAGGGATGCGAGTGTTTCGAAAAGAATAAGAGAGGCGGAGAGGGAGTGGGTGCCCATTATAGTAGTTTATGGAGAGGAGGAGAGAAAGGGTATATTGAAACCGAGATATAGATTTGAATGTCAGGAGAAGGAAGTGACAGTGGAGAAACTGAACGAAATCGTGGAGGAAAAGATGAGGGGATTCCCCTTCAGAAAACTTCCCCTGCCGTTGCTGCTTTCTCAAAGGCCCAAGTTCAGATGATTATCCCTGCTTCCTTATCCATATGGCTATCATTGCAAGCCCCAGGATTATGAGAAAGGCGGGGATAATTATCTGCATGAAGGTTAAAAGGAAAGCCGTCTGCTGCGCCTTTTCTGCCATCTTTCTCACCGACTTCTCTGTTTCCCAGTAAGTTAAATCAACCACCTTCACCTTCTTTCCTGATAACTTACTCACCATCATCATCTGGTTTTTTGCTGATTCCAGGCTCTCTTCTATATCTCGGGTTTTGGTATTTATCTGGAGAGCTGGAACCTTTGAATTTGATAGTTTGACGAGTCCCATCATCTGTTTTGCCTGCTCCGCCGTCTCATTTACCGTATCCTCTGAGAAGTAAAGCGAGAGTCTGTAAATATCTATCCAGAAGGGACCCCTCATGCCAACAAGATTCTCCATGAGATTTATCTTTTTAACCGATTCCTTCTTCATGTCCACCACTATGCCAGTATTTGGCTCCACCCAGTAGTAAGTTGTGGTGATGTATTTTACGGTGAGAGGCATACCAAGGGAAACATCCCTGACTATTCTATTTTCCTTTGTTTCAAATAGATAGGTGTGCACCCCCGCATGGTCCTCCTCTCTCACGAAATCCACCATGGAGGGGGTATTTATCTCTGTATTCCACATGGAATAACTCTTCCTCTCTGTCCCAAGCGGAAAGGTATATAATCCCTCTCTTTCAGCATCTCCATAATTTTTTGCCTCCTCGGATGTATCTGCATAAACTCCGTGATACTCCGTGGAGCAGGCGAGGTCTATCTTTTTACCCGTTCTTTTGTCATAGGTGGTGGTTTCATCTTTTATCACCAGAACCTTCTTTTTGCCCTCCCAGTAAACATTGGAAACACTCACATTTCTTACCATCTCTATGGTTTTACTTCCCATTGTTGCCGCCCACAGTTCGCCCTCCATTTTCAACTGTCCTGCAAAGTTTTCAGGTATGGTGTGTAGGTCCGGAAAAAGGGCATATACGGTGCCATTCTTTTCGACATATGCAATGCTTCCGGATGTGGGTTCCACATAGTAGGTGGTGTTGCCATAATAATATAGATCAGCATGTCTGTCACTCAACCCCTCTATTTCCTGAGCCCCTATATAGCGGTTCTCCGTTTTTACAACATATTTATATGTCTTGAGTCCCCCTATGTAATATTCTCCCTCATATTTTGCCCGGGAAACATCTCCAATATCTGAGTCCCACAGCATATAATCATGCTTTTCCACTCCTATTGGAAAATTCATCAGCCCTTTTTTGTCACTCAGCATTTCTATATATTCCATGGTGTAGGGATTTACAGCATCCTCTGACATGGAGCATAGATCCTCCACCCTCCTTCCATTTTCATCCGTGGCAATAACATCATTTTTAATTATGTAGTAATCAGGATTTGTTTCCTCCACCTCAACATGATTGCATATTGTGAGATTATGTTCATCATAATTTCCGTTGGTGGTGTTTAGAATTTTTGCAAATCCTGAAAGATAAACGCTTATATTCAGATTACTCGGAATTTTATGGAGGTCGGGGAAGGCGGCATACTGGTCAACATGCTTCTGCAAATCCACTATTGTTCCTGTATTTGGCTCCACCCATGCAAACATATAGCCGTTATAATACATCTTTGCCTCAGGAAGGATTGGAAGATAGCCGGTGAAAACATCACTCTGGCTTCCATAATACTTATAGGTTTTCACTCCTCCTCTCTTCTCCTCTCCAAGAAGAACTGCCTTTGCAAGCGCCTCCTCCGGCTGGATGTATCCATGCTGAGATGCATCATCGAGGTCGGTATTCCATATAACATACTCTTTATTTTTATTCACGCCTACAGGAAACATCCAGTAGCCCTGGCGGTCGATGTCGCCGTATCCTTCAATGTTTTCTGTTGTGTGGGGGTCAATACCATATATTTTTGTCATCGTCAGATCAGGAATGCTCTCTCCTGTGAGTTTATCTTTTGCTTCTATATCCTCTCTCACAATAAGCACATTATTTTCCTCTCTGAGCGCTTTCACATGTCTTGTTATCTCTATATCTCTGTAGTCAAGAGATAGAGTTGTATCGTTGAACATGCCGAGTTTTCCATTGTAATATATGTATTCATCCAGGTCGGATGGTAATCTTTTCATGGAAGGTACAACATAGAATGCCAGTGAGGGGGATAGCAGAAAGAAAACCACTGCTAGCACAGCGAGTATGTCCCATTTTTTCATAAAAAAGAATTGGCGACTCATTTAAGAAGGTTTTGAAAATCGCCGTCAATTGAAAATGCATTTATATGTGCTCCCGATAATGGGGAGGAAATGGTTGCAATGAGGGATAAAAAAGCAGACCTGGCGGGACCAGGCATAGGGAGTTATGAGGAACTGGAGAAAATTCTGCCCAACGATTATGAGCCACTTCTGTACAGAAAGGAAACGCAGAAAGCCATATTTGCGGTGAAGGACTACATTGAGGAAAATCTGTGCAAGGAGTTGAATCTCATGCGAGTTACAGTGCCATTTATAGTGGATGCGGAGAGCGGAATGAATGACCATCTCGACGGAGACGGCTCCCGTACCCCGGTGGAATTTCCATGCGGCTGGGGCTGGAGAAGCCCATAAGGGCACAGATTGTTCCAGCAGCCAAAATGGAAGAGATTTGCCCTCAAGCAGTTTGGAATGAAGCCGGGAGAGGGGATAATAACGGATATGAGGGCTGTTCGCAAGGATTACTTCCTCGACCACGACCACAGTGCATATGTGGGCAGTGGGCCTGGGAAAAGGTTATCACAGAGGAGCAGAGAAATCTTCAGTATCTGAAGCAGGTGGTTAACAAGATATGGAAGGTGATAAAGGGAGCAGAGGAATATGCCATGATATGTTCCCAAAACTCAGAACAGACAAATATCCAGAACTCCCCGATAAACTGGAATTTTTCCATGCAGAGGATATACTGGAGATGTATCCTGATCTACCAAGGAAGGCAAGGGAGACAGAGGTTCTCAAGGAGCATCCCGCCATCTTCATCATAGGCATTGGTTATCCTCTGAAGGATGGCTATCTCCATGAACTCAGAGCACCTGACTATGATGACTGGATTACTGAAACAGTATCAGAGGATGGAAGGAGTATGCACGGACTCAACGGAGACATACTTGTATGGAATCCTGTGACGAGAAGAAGGCATGAGTTGACATCCATGGGAATAAGGGTGAATGCGGAGACATTGAAGAAACAGCTGGAGATATCAGGACTGCTGGACTTCCTTAAATATCCCTACCATCAGGCAATAATAAACAATGAGTTGCCATTAAGCATAGGAGGAGGAATAGGTCAATCCAGAACCTACATGCTCCTTCTGAGAAAGGCACATCTTGGAGAGGTGAGCGTTACCGTATGGCCCAAGAAACTCAAAGAAATATGCGAAAAGAGAAACATCTATGTGCTAGAATGATCACTCGCCAATGATGGCGATAGCCACCCTCCTCTTTCTTTTTTTAAATAGTTCCACCAGGAATATATGCTGCCATGTTCCCAGTGCCATTTTTCCATTTATGATGGGTATGGTGAGATTGCTTCCCATAATCTGATTTTTTATATGGGCTGTGGCATTATCTATTCCTTCATATGTATGGCGGTAGTTTCTGGTTGATGGAACCACCGCCTCCATTGCATTCATGGTATCCTCATGCACATCTCCATCCATCTCCTGTATTACCAGTGCTGCTGTTGTATGCATTTCATGTATGGTGATAATTCCCTCCCTAATCCCACTTTTTTCCACAATTTTTTCCACGGCAGAAGTGATGTCCATGTAAGTCCCCTTTCCCTTGCTTTTCACCTCTATGAAATCCGTTACAATCTTCATGACAATAAACAGAATAAAATAAAAGTATGTTACCCTTCCACATAAGTTAAAAAGCATAAATGTATTATCCACATGATTGAGAGGGCAAGAATATGGGAAATTCTTGAGGATTATGATTTTGATAAAATCAAGGTGGCGGCGGTGGCATCTCACTCCGCGCTGGACACCTTTGATGGGGCAAAGGAAGAGGGTTTTTCTACCGTAGCCATATGCCAGAAGGGAAGGGAGAAAACCTATGAGAGATATTTCAGAAGCATGGAGTTTGGGGGGAGAAGAAGTGGATTCATTGATGAAGCATGGGTTTTTGATAAATTTGGGGAGGTGCTGGAGGAAAAAAATCAGGAGAGATTGAGGAGGGAGAATGTCATTTTCATACCAAATCGCTCCTTCACATCCTACTGCAGCATCGATGAAATAGAGGATAATTTCAGAGTTCCCATGTTTGGTTCAAGAAACATGCTTAGAATGGAGGAGAGGGGAGAGAAGCGTGACTACTACTGGCTTCTTGAAAAGGAGGGACTTCCGTTTCCTGAAAAGATTGAGTCGCCTGATGCCATAGATGGGTTATGCATAGTTAAGTTACACCATGCCGTCAAAAAACTGGAGCGGGGATTTTTCACGTGCTCGTCTCCAGAGGAGTATCATGAAAAGGCGGAGCAGTTAATAAAACAGGGAGTGATAACCCGTGAGGATTTACAGAGGGCAAGAATAGAGAGATACGTAATAGGGCCTGTTTTCAACCTTGACTTCTTTTATTCTCCCCTTCTCGAAAGAATAGAACTTCTGGGCATCGACTGGAGATTTGAGACAAGCCTGGATGGCCATGTCCGCCTGCCAGCGGAGCAGCAGCTTTCCCTGCCTGAAAAGCAGAGGATTCCTGAATATACTGTATGTGGGCATAATGCTGCCACACTGCGCGAGTCATTGCTGGAAAAGGCATTTATGCTGGCGGAAAGATTTGTGGAGGCGAGCAGAAAGCACTATGATTATGGAATAATAGGGCCCTTCTGTCTGCAGACGTGTGTGGACAAGGATTTGAACTTTTACATATACGATGTTGCGCCCAGAATAGGGGGAGGGACCAACGTCCACATGTGGGTGGGGCACCCCTATGGCAATTCTCTCTGGCGGCAGAATATGTCAACAGGGAGGAGGATGGCTCTCGAACTGAAAATGGCTGTGGAGGAGGGGAAGGTAGATAAAATAGTGAGTTAGAGATTTATGAACTGCACGTCCTCTATGCTTACCTCTGCATAATTGCCAGCATGATCGAAGGCGACGGCGGTGACATTGTATATGCCAAATGCCTTCTCTATACTCCACTGGAATGGTTTTTCGCTATCCTCATATGCCTTTCCATTGCCGAGGTAGAATTCCACCTTTTTTATGCCCGAGAGAGCATCATCTGCGCTTGCTTCTATAACATAATTGCCTATCACCATTGTATCTCTCGGTATGCGGGGAGTTATTATTTTTAAGCCCCTGAAATATATATAGCCGGGTTCAAAATTGGTGAAATTTACTGTTGGAGGGGTGGCATCTATCTTTATACTCATGTTTTTATAAACTTCATTTCCCTTTCCATCCTTTACATAGAATTCAAGAAAATAGAATCCATCCCTGCTCAACCTTATGGGCATCACATAATCCTTCCAGAAATCTCCATTTATTCTGTATTTCATTTCCTTTATTCCACTTTCATTGTCCGTGGCATTCATGGTGATTGTAACAGTTCCTGTATACCATCCATCCTCTCCTGCCTTACCATCCACCCCCACCTTCAGGAAAGGGGGGTTTCTATCCTTTTTCTCCAGACATCCTGCAAGAGAGAGTGCAACAATCATACCGGCAATAACAATTGCTTTTAACTTCACCACCAATCACCCTGGAAGCGATCCATTCTCTCCTTTATAATAGCCCAATCATTCTGATCATGGTCTGGATCGTCGCCATCGGAATAGTCAACAAGTTTGTAAACATATCTGTAGTTCATGCAGCTCCTGTAGGGTCCCCATTCCCAGTACTCCTTATTCCATGGAAATCTGCTCTTCTCATTGTCTATGCCCTCAAAATCAACAAGCCCGAGGGTGTGTCCAAGTTCATGCATATAAACGCTTGCCAGCGCAGTGGTATAATCGCTTCCCTGCAGCCTCAGCATCCACAACCAGTTCCTCACATACTGGACTCCAACGCAGTGGCTGTCTATGTAAAACATTCTCCCGCCAGCGGGTCTTCCATTCCATCCCATCTGGCAGCACATTATGGAATAATGGAAGACTCCTCTTCTCCAGTAATTGGGGTCACCATGAAGGAAGTATTTCTCTCTTGCTGCTATCAACTCATCTCCATACATTTTGTCATCATAGGGGATCAAATCTCCTCCGCCGCCCATGCTTCCATCATCAAAATGGAGGGAGATGTTGTGCTTTGCAAAGGCATTACATATCATATACTGGCTTTCCTTAGGAAGTGTGTAATCCTTCTGCCATGGATACTTTGCTTTCATGAAATCCACCTCCACAAATACATCTTGGCAGAAGGGGTCGGAATACCATCTGCTTGTGAGATATTCCTCCACATTATCCAGTCCATCGCCATCCACATCCATATGCTTGTGATCTTCTGCCACCACAGGGTTATAACCATATTTATCCTCCCAGTCACATGGTATTCCATCGCCGTCTAAGTCAAGGTTGCCATATTCCCTGCTTGCATTCAATCCATAAGCAAGTTTATCCCAGTATGTCATTCTATCATTGTCGTCCCATTCTATTATGTCGAACCATATTTCATAGTCATCCTCATCATATTTTCCATCATCAAAGCCGGAAACATGTCCATAGCCATCTCCATCGCCAAGATAGTCATCCCCATACCACTCTCCGGTGGTTAAATTGTAGAAAAGATTCACAGTTCTGTCATAAAGATAATCGCCTTTCCTTGGGGCTATATCACATGGCGTGTCTATTATGCCCTTTTTCCATAATTCAATCTGGATTGGTATTACCTTGCCCTTCTCATATTTTATTTCTGCATATGCGAGGGGCCATTCTATGTTTATGTCCATTCCTTTGAAGGTCTGCCTCCACCACATACTGTCCTTTCCATCTATCAGAATTTTGAGATAGACGCTCTGGTTCTGCATCTCCAGTGCCCTTATTCTTGAAACATAAACAACAACAGGCACAACATCTGGCTCTCCTGTTATCTTTGATTTCTCGGGCAACGGAATTGCTGAATTTTCATCTGCTTTTTTTGATGTGGAATGGGCGTTATTCATCATTGCAGGTACCAGCAGAGCCATCAAAATCGCCATCGCCAGCAATTTTCTCTTCATGTTAAATGCAATTGTTTACAAATATAAGAATTTAACCATTATGAGATTTTCAAAGAGTTATTTCGATAAATTTGGGGCAAACTTTATATGTTAAAATGCATATTGGATGGGGAATAAGATGAATGAGGATGAAATCAGAAGAGAAAAGATAAGAAATCTGCTTACTCCAGATGTTGTGGTATGCAATGAATGCAGAACCAAATACAAGGATGAAACATCATGCAGTGTGTGCGGTGTAAACATGCTCGATCCCAGTTATAAGGGAATGGTATATGAATGCCCCATATGTGGAAATCTTTATTGTGAGAGTTGCTGGAAGAAAATGGAAGAGGGGCATATTGAGGCACACAAAAAAGAGGAATCAAAGGGAATATTCCACTGAGTTTTTTGAAAAATGAGCAGCGAATATGATGTAGATAAGATTAAAGTACTCGAGGGGCTGGAAGCAGTCAGAAAAAGGCCCGCCATGTATATTGGCTCCACGGATGAGAGGGGGCTCCATCATCTTGTGGAAGAGGTTGTGGATAATTCTGTGGATGAAGCTCTTGCGGGATATTGCAATAGGATAGATGTCATTCTAAATGAGGATGGAAGCATAACAGTTATAGACAATGGCAGGGGCATACCTGTGGAAACACATAAGGAATATGGCATTTCGGGACTTGAAGTGGTGATGACAAAACTCCATGCAGGAGGAAAGTTTGAGAGCGGCGCCTATAAGGTGGCTGGCGGGCTGCATGGGGTGGGTGTTTCTGTTGTTAATGCTCTCTCTAAGTGGCTTGTGGCTGAGGTGAGACGGGAAGGAAAGGTGTACAGGCAGAGATATGAGCGGGGGAAGCCGGTAAGCGATGTGGAGGTGGTTGGAGAGGCAAAGGATACAGGAACTACTGTAACCTTCATGCCAGATGATGAAATTTTTGGAGGAAAGACATTCGATTACAATATTCTCAGGAAAAGATTGCAGGAAATCGCCTTCCTGAACAAGGGTTTGATGGTGCGGCTTGTTGATAAAAAGGAAGGAAAAGAGGATGTATTCCATTATGAGGGCGGGATAAAGGAATTTGTGAAATACATAAATAAAAACAGGAATCCTCTCCATGACGTTATATATGTCTCGGGCGAGAGGGAAGCAGTGCAGGTGGAGGTGGCAATACAGTACACCGATGGATATACTGAAAATATATTCACCTTTGTGAACAACATAAACACGAGGGAGGGAGGCACCCATCTCTCCGGCTTTAAATCCGCTCTCACAAGGGTGCTGAATGAATATGGTAGAAAAAATCTTTTTAAGGAAAACGAATCCCTCAGCGGGGAGGATGTTAGAGAAGGAATTACCGCCATAATATCATGCAAGGTTCCCGATCCCCAGTTTGAAGGACAGACAAAGATGAAACTTGGCAATTCAGAGGTTAAGGGGATTGTAGAAACTTTACTTTATGAAAAACTTTCCATATATCTTGAGGAGAATCCTCAGGTAGCTAAGACCATAATAGACAAGGCGATGCAGGCGGCAAAGGCAAGGGAGGCAGCAAGGAAGGCAAGGGAGCTGGTAAGAAAGAAAAGTTATCTTGAATCTGCTGCCCTTCCAGGAAAACTCGCTGACTGCACGTCTAGCAATCCTGAAGAATGCGAACTCTTCATAGTGGAGGGCGATTCCGCTGGCGGCTCCGCCAAGCAGGGGAGGAATAGAGAAACGCAGGCAATTCTTCCTCTAAAGGGAAAGATACTGAATGTGGAGAAGGCAAGCTTTGATAAGATACTGGAGAATGATGAGATAAAAGCCATAATTGCCTCCATAGGGACAGGCATAGGGGATGAGTTTGACATAAGGAAGGCAAACTATCATAAGATAATAATAATGACCGACGCCGATGTGGATGGTGCCCATATAAGGACATTGCTACTCACTTTCTTCTTCCGCTACATGCGTCCCCTCATCCAGAATGGTTACGTTTACATAGCCCAGCCACCCCTCTACAGGATAAAGAAGGGTAAAAAGGAATATTATGCCTACAGTGATGAGGAGATGAAGAGGATCGCAGGAGATGGGGCAACAATACAGCGTTACAAGGGCTTGGGAGAAATGAACCCGGAGCAGTTATGGGAGACGACAATGAATCCTGACAGGAGGATATTGAAAAGGGTGGAGATAGAGGATGCAATAGAGGCGGATAAACTCTTCACCATCCTCATGGGCAAAAATGTGGAGGAAAGGAGGGAATTCATAAGAAAACATGCAAAGGAGGTTGTGAACCTTGATATCTGAAAATGTTTTGCCGAGGTACATAGAGGAGGAGATGAAAACCTCCTATCT
>CAZWEL010000012.1:0-14300 GCA_964632955.1 uncultured Thermoplasmatales archaeon
TGACACAATATAAAGAAACCAGAAAAATGCCTTTATAGGAGGAAAATCAAAGTTATTCTGGAGGCGATAAAAAAAGGAGGAAATGTCTGGAGAGAATAAGTATAGAATCATTATTAGGAAGAAAAGAAGAAGAAGTTCCACCATCATTTTATCTCTTCCCGCCATTTTATTCAGGTATAAATTTTCTCAGGTTTTTAAGTGCTGTTATTTTTTCCTTTTTTTCCATCTTTGCCTCATCGATGGCTGTTTGCAGCAAATCTGCTGCTTCATCCATGGCTTTTCTGTTAACTGGATATGGCACCCCATCCTTTCCCCCCACCGCAAAGGAATATTTCACTGGATCCTTCCAAGAAGGTGGTTTGCCATATATGAGGTCTGAGATATACGCCAGCGCCCTCACCGTGGCAGCTCCCACGCCCTTTATTGATAACATTTCCTCATAACTGGCTGGCTGAATTTCATATATCTCTCTGATGGCATTCCAGTTAATTCTCTTTGGCATATAGAGTATTTTGACATTCCCGCTCAATGTCTGCTGATATCCCTTCAGCACTTTGAAATCCCTCTCCACCCTCTTTATTCCTTCCTTTGCTATATCCACACTCACATCCCTTGCCGCCTGGCTTTTCCTAGATGTCATGTCCATGACATATCCTTTCCTCCCTACTATGCCAGTATGCGGCTCCTCTATGAAGTTATCTATCCTCCATATCCAGTGATATCTCCTTGCATATCTCGTCTCAACATTCATCCCCTGCTGCACCACCGCCCACTTTCCCTCGGAATTGAAAAATATGGCATGATGATATATGTTATATCCATCCTGGAGGGCGGCGCTGTCCACCTTTGCCGCCATTCTGCTTGCATATTTTATGGGCTCCGCATCTATCCCCAGCTTTTCTGCCTTATTTTCTATTTCATCGAGTGTTTTATTTGCCATTCCTTTACCACCTGCTCCCATTATTCCATATTTCTCCATGGCTTCCTTGAGGGCAGCAGTAGTAACCGTGGTTGTGCCAGAACTATGCCAGTCATAGCCGAGGACGCATGATAAAGCTTGAAACCAATGTGGATTAGAAATTAGTTCAAAAAATTTCTCCTCGCCATATTCATATATTATTACCCCTCCTATGGCATCAGCAAGTTTAACCATTCTACTGTAAAGCCAGCGGGGAGCCCTTCCATAATGCAATGGCAGATTTGCAACTCCTGTCTTTCCCACAAAATTAAAAGGGCAGGCATATTAAATATTTTGAAGGGGGTGGAAGAAATATAAAACATTTTTTATTCTGCTGTTCTTTAACAACAATGATAAAGGTGATATGTGTAGGAAAGATGAAGGAAAAATTTTATAGAGAGGCAGAAAGGGAATATGTAAAAAGAATATCATCTTTTGTAAAAGTTGATGTCAAAGAGGTGGAGTCCTTCAGAAATGAAAAATGTGATTATTCAATTTATCTTGACGAAAGAGGAATAGAAATGGATTCCATTTCCTTTTCAAAATTTCTTAAAAAACTGTTGATGGAGAAAAAGAACATATGCTTTTTTATAGGAGGATGGGAGGGAATTGAAGAGGAGGAGATGAAAAAAGCAGATTTTGTTCTCTCCCTTTCCAGGATGACATTTCCATACCAGCTATGCAGAATTGTGCTGCTGGAGCAGATTTATAGGGCGACGTCTCTCATTAAAGGCATTGATTATCATAAATAAGGTTTATTGTTCTGTCAGAACAATTTTGTCCGTCGGATACAATAAATAGGAAATCAAACATTATATATATACTTCAACAATATTGTCCTATGAAGCATATATACACTATATATGAGGAAATTGATGAGAGGTTAAAATTCATAACCACCTCAGGCGTGAGGATAAAAATGATGCTAAGTTTGCTGGAAAAGCCGAAAAATTCGACGGAATTGAAGGATGAGATTGGGGTAGTTGCCTCCACCGTTATACATGCCGCAAGAGATCTGGAGAAGGAAAATCTTCTGGAAGAGAGAGCAGATGGATATTATTTAACCAACACAGGAAAGATAGTGGCATTGAAACTGATGGACCTCATCAAACTCTTTTCCGTTATAAAAAAGACAGAGGATTTCTGGCTCTCCCACGACATGGAGGGGCTACCTCCACAATTCCTTGAAAGGTTGGGGGAATTGCAGGAGTTGAAGGTTGTAAAATCATCCCCCACAAATCTTCTGCAGGTTCTAAGCCTTTACATGAAACTTGTGAGTAAGGCAAAGGAACTCAGAGGTATATCCCCTGTTTTTGTTCCAGAGTTTTCAAAAATCGTAAAGAAGCTGTTGAAGAAAGGAGCCACGGTATATCTCGTCATATCTGAAGAGATAGTAAAGCCGGTGGTAGAAAGCTACCAGAAAGACATAGAGCCAGATATAAAGCAAAAGGTGGAAGAAGGACATCTCCGCATATGGGTGATGGATGGAGTGAAGATAGCAATGAGTGTGACAGATTCCTTCATTTCCATAGGGATGTTCAATAAAGATGGGACCTATGATTTCTCCCACGACATAGTTAGTTATAATAAGGAGGCGATAGAATGGGGTAGAGAGCTATTCGAATATTACAAGTCTAGGGCGAGGGAGATTAGCCTTACATAGGCTCTTCCTCCCTTTCAAAAGTTTTTTTAATTTATTAGTTTTAACAACGGTTTTTACATCCTTTGTGGGTGCCGCCATTATAACAATATCCTTCCTGCTTTTTATCAACAGAATAATGATTGATATGGTTGTCTCCACGGCCCTGATAACATACAGCATTTATTCTCTCAACAGAATAACAGATATGGAGGAGGATGCCTCCAATATACCTGAGAGAGTAAAATTTCTTGAAGATAAAAAGGAGTTGATACTCATCCTCTCTGTAATGTCCTATACCACTGCCCTTCTGATAGGAATATTAAAAAATCTCTGGACGCTGCCCATTTTCATCACTCCATTTCTGGTGGGCATAGTTTATAGTATAAAGATAGCATCCTTCCGGATAAAGGATGTTTTCGGCATGAAGAATATATCTATTGCCTTCTCCTGGGCATTCTCCTCCTCTTTCCTTCCCTATGTGTTCATTTCTAATACCGAAAAAATGGCACTTATTTTCACTTTCCTGTTTATAAAATGCTTTGTGAACACGGTGGTTTTTGACATGAGAGATGTGGAGGGCGACAGGAAGGCAGGTGCAAGAACCATACCCGTTGTGCTCGGAGTGGAAAAAACAAGATTTATCCTCCTCGTTGCCAATTCCATGCTGATTCCATGGGCAGCCCTATGTTACATCCAGAACCTCTTCACTGAATACATACCCGTGATTCTTTTCTCCGCCCTCTACGGCTACTGGTACATAAATGCCTTTTCAAAAGGAAGGGAAAAGGAATCCACCTTCAACTATGACTACCTAGTGGATGGAGAATTTATAATACTTGCCTTTCTCGCCATCCTCATCAATCTAATTATCCACTAGTGTTGTGAATAAATTAAATTCCTTCAATCTCAAAAATAATCAATAAAATGTTTTCTAAGGGCCCTATTTGAAAATCAAAATACACCGGTTTACAGCATTTTTCATGTTGCTAATCTCGAATCATTATCAAAAATCTTTGGATGCTTTTGTATTTTTGTTGTAAGAATTTTTGTGGAAAACTCTCTGGATAAATTATATAAAAATGTTTCATTTAAACATTTAATGGGGCTGGCAGAAGAAATATTCGATCTTTACGATGATGCAGATAAAGATATTCGTTTCCTCACAGCATCAAAGGTGAGGAGTATCGTTCTTCTTTCCATACTTTATGGAGGAAAAAGTTCGGGTGAGATAGCAAAGGCAACAGGCATTGATACATCCTCCATAATTCATGCAGCAAGAGAACTGGAGGAGGAAAGATATATAGTCAACGAAAATGGATATCATCTCACTCCTAAGGGAAAAATATTTGCAATCAATCTCATGAGTTTTGTGGACACATTTCATACCCTCTCCATGAATGGATTCTGGGAAGAGCATTACATAGATGATATTCCCCCAAAAATTTTGAGAGATATCCACAAACTGAGAAATTCCCAGATTATAAAAGACACACCTTCAGAACTGATGAAGGGCTTTCTCTTATACATAAAACTCCTCAGAAATTCAAAAAATATAAGGGGCATATCTTCCATCTTTCATCCTCGCTTTCCGAATATAATAGAAAAACTGGCAAAAAGGGATGCCACAATGGAATTCATAATAACTTCATCCATTTTTGAAAAATTGAGAGAGGAAAAATTGAGGCGAAAGTTGATTGAAATAATGAAAAGGGATAATTTCTCTCTCTATTTAATTGAAAAGGATGTTAAACTTGCCTTCACGGTCACAGAATCCTTCCTTTCGTTCAGCCTCTATTTCAAAAATGGAATGTTTGATGATAACTCAACTCTCATAAGTTATGATGAGAAAGCCCTTCGATGGGCGAACTCACTGTTTGAGCATTATATGGATATTTCAAAGCCTCTCCATGCCTCGGATCTTTAAATGGTTATTCCAAGGGAGGGAATGCTCACTCCTTTACCGTGCTTAATTTTTCCAACACTCTTTGCTTCCACATGTTTGTTGAGTATATCCAGTGCATCCTCCACATCTTTTTCATCAACAATAACAGCCATGCCCATTCCCATATTGAAGGTCTGATACATTTCCATATCGCTCACATTACCCAGTTTCTGTATTATTTTGAAAATTGGATGTGGCTCGAAAGGTTCATCCATAACAATATGGAAATCAGGGACAATTCTCTTTATTTTTCTCAGTCCACCTCCTGTAACATGGGCAATTCCCTTCACCTCAACATTTCTCCATAGTTCCAGTATTTCCCTCACATATATCCTTGTTGGCTCAAGGAGGGCATTCCCTATGACTCCTATTTCCTCAATCTCATCATGAAAACCGTATCCATTTTCCCTGAATACTTTCCTGGCGAGAGTATACCCATTGGAATGAATTCCACTGCTTCTCATCCCCACCACCACATCTCCTTCTTTTATGCCATGCGGAATTTTCTTCTCCACCAATCCAACGCAGGTGCCAGCAAGGTCAAAGCCCCTTATTATTTCAGGAAGTGTGGCTGTCTCCCCGCCTATAATCTCCACGCCCGCCTGCTCTGCCCCCCTCCTCAATCCCACTGCTATCTCCTCCGCCATTTTCTCATCCATCTTTTCCATCGCAAGATAATCCACGAAGGCAAGAGGGCGGGCGCCCATTACAAGGGCGTCATTAACATTCATGGCAATGCAGTCAATGCCTATTGTATCCCATTTTTTCATCTCATTTGCAACCATCACCTTGCTTCCCACTCCATCGGTGCACAGAACAATCTGGAAGCCATTTATTGATATCCTGTCCTTTCCTGCATCCATGGTTTTGATAAGCGTTCTTACAACCTTCTCTTCCTTGTCTATATCCACTCCCGCCTTTGAATAGGTGAATTCATCCATGAAAGTATAGGAAAATGAATATAAAAAGTTGCATCTCATTCCATTCTTTTCATTTCCTCCTTGAGAACCTCATGAAATTTTTTTATCTCGGCGGCATAAAAAAGATGGCTTTTGCATCTGCAGTCAGTAGAGCCAAAATTTGGTATGGAAGGAAATCTTTTATTAAAAATTCCAGCAATTCTGCATTCCTCCTTCATACCCTCCATATACCAGATTTCGACTATATCCGCTTCTTTTCTCAAATAATCAATATGCCATCTCATTTTTTTCTCTTTTCTGAGGTGCCTCTCTATCCTTGCCTCTATTCCTCCCATAGCTGAGCCAACATATGCATAGTATCCTCTCCTGAAATTTATTTCTCCCAGTGCTCCAACATGAATTGTTTTATTCTTCAAAAGGCGGAGGATAAGAACATAGGTTCCCTTCATGGAAACAGTTTACTTATATCCATCTCATCGATTTTTTCTCCAGGATATATCCATTCTCCCTCCGTCATTATATACCCCTCCTTCTCATAATCCTTCAATATCTTATCTATCACCTTCATCTCTTCCTTCATCTCCTCCTTGAACACCTTTATATTGAGCTTCCCCCTTCTCTTCATGCTCACAAAAAGAAGGAAAATTATCGCCATAGCTATATCCTTGGCAAGCAGCTCTTCAGCCACAATATCCTCTATCTCCTCCATCTCCTCTCCCATTCTCAGTCCAAGTAACATCACTCCATCCGTGGCAAGTTTCCCCGTCCAGGTGAGAGTATAAAAATTCCCTTCCTTTTTTATAAAATTGATTTCTTGCAATGTGGAAAGGGCGCGATTGAAGGTGGCTGTGGGCAATCCTGTAATTTCCTGGAGATCTTTCCATCTTATCCTTTCCTTCTCTCTTATGGTCATCAGAATCCTGAGGGCATTCTCTCTCAGAGATTTAAAAATTTTATAGACAACGTCCTTTTTTTCTTTCGTCCTCATTACACAAACAACTTTTTTATCTTAATAAATATTGCCTTTTTCATTCATCAGCCATATATATTCTATCACCAAATGTTATAAATTCATTCATAAAGAGATGCGCAATCAGTTTATCTTTCAGATTTACCCTTCCATCTTCAAACATCTCCTCATCGTAGGTATGGTCCACTACCTCTCCCACAAAAAATGTATGGTCACCATACCTCCTTTTATCCACAACTTTGCATTCAAGATTTGCCACTGCTTCCTTTATACTCATTACCCTGACTTTCTTTGATTCCATGAAATTAATCTTCATTTTTTCTACTTTCGCTGGACCACTCTCTGTTCCTGCAATCCATACGTCCCTTAGCATTTCCATAGTCGGAACAGATACCACAAATTCTTCATTTTTATCAATGAGTTTGTGCGTATATCTTTTTGGGGCTATTGCCACTCCAATCATGAATGGCTCATGAGAAAGCACAGTCACCCAGTCGGCAGTCATTACGTCCATTTCCTTCCTCCCGCTAACAATAAGGTAGGTTCTCATAGGATAGAGGAGATGATACATGATTTAAAATAAAGCAGAATACATAAACTTTTATTAATTGTGATGCAATCATTTGATGATGAAGGCAGTTATAGTGGCTAACAAAGAATCTCTTTTACCCCTGTGCGGGGAGATGGTGATAGAGCGATTGATCAAAAAATTAAAGGATTATGGATTTGACGGGATTTATGTTTACCCTCTCTCATATTCCAGAATAATAAAAAATGATGAGGTAAAATTTATCGGTAGTTTGGAAAAGATAAGGGATGATGTTTTCGTTATAAAGGGAAATGTATTCTTATCCCGCCTTCATCTATGCAGGGAAAATATCTTCAAAACAAGGGATGGCTCCATTGTTGCCTTCTACGGAAAACCATCGACCAATTTTAAAAGAAAAGGAAAAGCATGCAGGATAGAAGGATTTGAGATAAAAAATGATGATGATATCAAAAAGGCGGAGATGATTCTCCAGATGAAAAGAGGGGATGTGATCTATCGATATATAAACAGTAAAATATCCTCTGTAATATCCTCCCGCCTGTGCCCCACCTATATAATGCCTTGGCAACTTATTGCAGTATCCTTTCTGATATCCCTTCTCTCCATGATTTTCTTCATAAATAAATCATATGTGTATGCCGCCATAGCAGCTATACTGGTGGAGATTTCAGCGGTGGTGAAGGATTCGGGAGAGGAAATGATGATTGTTAAAAGCAATAGAATTCAGGCAGTAAAGTCGCTTCCTCTTTTTCCAGCCATAATAGGTGGGGCATACCATGCGTGGGCAGAGGGAGCGTCCTTCTATATATGGATAGCAGCAATTCTTATAGCAATGGCAATAGCCATAATGCAAAGGGGCGGGGAAGGATATGCAGGGGAGGATTTCCTCATGTTTTCCATCTTCATTGGGTGTCTAGTGAATCAGCTGTTATTTGCTTTCATTATAGTGGCGATACTGATGAATGGGGAAGCAATAAGGAGGGTGATTTCTGCATCATGAAAAAGTTAATGGTTTTAGTGGTAATGGCAACAATTGCATTCTCCCTTCTACCTGTTAAAGTCAGTGCATATAATCATCAGATTCTTGATATCGAGTTACCCGATGATATGAAAGGACAGCCAATAGATATGCACATCCAGTTCCAGAAAACGTGTCGGGGTGTAAATGAAAACAGGCATTCAATAAGATTGTTTTACAATGGAAAGGAGATAGAGAGTCAGATATATAATTTGAATTTTAAGAGTAGCAACGAAATTTCCTCCTGCAACATCGTTTTTATATATCAGGGAAAGGGAGAGTATCTGCTTGAGTACGGAGAGGAGGTGAGGGATGTTAACTACAAAGACCACGTGAAAGTCAATGATATCTATTATTTCACAGAGCCCATTCCCGGCTATTATGCAAAGATAAACTGCTATGAAATAGAGGAGGATGGAAAAAGTATATTTGGAATATGTCAGGAGGGAGTAATTCTTGGAATAGAGATGGGAAATAAAGTTATAGCAATGAAGGAGGGAGTAGAAAAATTTGAGATGAAAAACTGGAATCAGTTTTTTTCCTTTGCTTTCTTTCATTCAGATGGAAAGGAAAAGGGAAGTGATGAAAAACTTCTGGGGAAAAAAATACTGGTGGATGGAAATTTGATGGTTAGAGTTTCAATAGAAACGTCATCGCGAGACGGGAAATTGAGGACAAGTGGAACCTACACCTACTACTATTCTCCTTCTGCCAAACGTCTTTTTGTTAAATTAAGGCATGAATCCGGGGAAGAATGGAATGGAAACATAACCTATGCCTATCTTTCCAGCATTCACTCCAAGAGTAAAAGCATAGAAGACCTCAATATGGGCAGAATAATGCCATATATCCATTTAAATGGGGAAAATGGCGTAGAGGAATATAAACTAAATACAGATCCTGAAAGCAGAAAATTTCACTGGGTGATATCATATAAAGATAATGTAAGAACAGGAAACCCTTCATGGGTTTCATTGGATGATAAGCAGAAGGCATATGCCCTCTTCTTTTCCACCCCCCTGCTGGTGACAGCCGCCACAAAAGAGGAAATAAATGTGCCCGGACTGGAGGTAGATGGAGGGGGGATAAATATGGGAAAATATGGAAGAGAGGGAAGAGGGGTGGCATATGATGGCATCATGGAGGCATTCATAGGAGATTATAACAAACTGGAAAATGAAGGAAATGCCTTTGCTTCTCTTTCACAATATAGAAATTTTGAGGGGAAGGAAGGAGTATATGGAAAAGAGAGCATCTATAATCTAAGTGTCATCCTGGGGATAAAACACTCCCTGCCATTTTCCACCCATCTATCTGCCCTTCTTGGGATAAACATACCCCATATGGAGGTGGAAATATGGAGAGAAGGAAATAAAGTGGCAAGCGGCGCCGTTAACTTCAGAAAGATAGATTTTCAACTTCCGAGAGGAAATTATACCATCAGAGTATATCATGAGGGCTTGAAGGGAAGAAGGTTTGTTGGAGAAAAATATGTGGAGTTAAAAGATGATGAAAAAACGAAGATATGGTGCACCTTCCAGAGCGGAATAAAGGTGAAAAGTGTAAAAGGAAGTTTGATAAAAATAATGGATGAGAATGGGGGCATTGTTTTTAAAAATGAAAGTAATGGCGAAGATTCCTTTCCCCTTCCAGCAATGAAAAGATATACCATCCAGATTTTTTATCACGGATTTAAAATGCTTGAAAAGGTGATTTTCCCTGTTTTGCCCTCCACCATAGAATGCACCTTTGCCACCTACAGCTTTTCCCTGTTTTTAAAAGATACGTTGAATCTGCCCTTTGCCGGAAATGCCACAGTTTTCATTTCCAGCGATGAAATGGAGGAGAAGGAGAATATCTATGGGGTGAAGAAGGGGGAGAGATATCTTTTTTCCAGCCTCCCGTCTGCTTCCTACACCCTGTCCATTTCATACAAGGGAGAGACAATAAATAAAAAAATAAAAATTCCTGAGGAAAGAACAAAGGAGGTTATTCTCCCTGTTGAGTATAAAATAAAGGTGAAAACCTATGATTCAAGGGGATTTCCTGTATCCGCAAGAGTATTTTTTGAGAGGGGGGATAAAGAAATAGAGAAGAGAAATTTACCTCCTGGCATATACAGGGTGAATGTTTATAAAGGAGAGAAGAAAATTGCTGCCAGAGATATTTTTATAAACGGAGATGCTGAATATGGTATCGTTACCAGTAAATTTTCTCCCTATCCTCTCATCCTTCCCATGCTGCTGATTGCTGGCATAATATTAACAAGGAAAAAAGAGGGCATAATTGCCTTCCTTCTTTCCATCGCCATTATACTCCCATGGTGGAAGGTGAAGGGAATAAGTTCCACATCCCTATATCTATTTCCCCCAACAATGATTGAAATGGGGAAGGAGTACGGAAGCATTGTAGCAATGCCATCCATCTTTGCCTATGCAATATATCTCTCCCTTCTTCTTATAATCATATCTATGGTTCTAATTTTTCTTGGAAGACTGAGAAAATTTTCCATGATTCCCACCATAACTTCTTTTGCCATATTCCTCTATGCCATCCATAGATTTTCCAGTATAACCCTTGGAGAAATGAAGGGAAACGGGGAATATTCATCCTGGGGGCTGGGCATAGGCTTTTATTTGGCTTTGGTATCACTGGTTTTAATAATCGTGAGGGTGATTTATTATGAAACTGGAAGAAGCAACTAAGTATGCCACCGATTTGCTATTCACTCTGCCAAAAAAAAGCACGGTTAGAGTAATAGGGCACACAGATGCAGACGGCATATCTGCGGCTGCCATTGTGGCTATTGCTCTGGCAAGAGCCGGCTATAAGTTCCATGTTTCCATAGAAAGAACTGAACCTGATTTGGTGGAGAAGATAAAGAAGGAAGAGAATGAAATGCTCATATTCGTCGATATAGGAAGCAGTTACCTGGAACAAATGGATAAAATCGGATGTAATGTGATAGTGCTGGATCATCATCTGGGGGAAGGCAAAGAAATACCCAAAAATGTTATGTATGTGAATGCTCGTCTCTATGGCATAGATGGAAGCAGGGAGGCGTGCGGGGCAAGCATCGCCTATGCCTTCGCCATGGCGATGGATGAGAATAATGTCGATCTCTCCCAGCTTGCCATCGCTGGCATAATAGGGGACAAGCAGGTTTTTGAGGGATTTAACAGAAAAATTCTTGAGGATGGGATAGGGAGTGGATATGTGGAGGAAAGGGAGGAATATATTCTATCTGGAAAAAGTTTGAAGGAGGTGCTCGAGAGTTCTCTCGAACCCTACTTCACCGGTTTTAAGAACGCATCTCCATTTCTGGAAAAACTCGGTATCGATGAAAATGAAAAATTTGAAAATCTTAAAGAAGAGGAAAGAAAAAAACTGCTCTCTGCTTTAACTCTCAAACTTCTAGAACAGGGGTGCGATGATGTGGGATGGAAAAGGATTACCTATTATGGCAAAAAATATGGAAATCTTTATGATCTTTCCTCAAAACTCAATGCCTGCGCACGTTTGAATGAGAGCGGAACGGGCATCTCCCTTTGCTTTGGAGATATGATGGCATGGGAAAATGCAGAAATAATACAGGAGAGATACAGGGATGAGATAAGAAAGGAAATGAGGGAACTGGAGGAAATGGAGCCGAAGGAGAGAGAAAACTTCACCTATTTTCATGTAAACCATCCCCCTCTTTCAGGAGTTCTCGCCGGCCTGTCTTTAAAATATCTTCCACAGTTCAACAAGAAAAAGCCCGTGATTGCCCTGGCAAAAAAAGATAATTTCATAGACATATCTGGAAGAGCCACCGATGTCATGGTTAAGGAAGGTGTAAATCTCGGGGAGGCAATAAAGAAGGCGGCAGAATCTGTTGGGGGAATAGGCGGCGGGCATCCAGTGGCGGCTGGTGGGAAAATTCCTGCAGACAGGGAGAAGGAATTTCTGGAAAATCTGGATAGAGCGATGAAAAGATGAAGAGATTGATAATATGTGAGAAAAATATTGCTGCAAGACGAATAGCATGGATACTTTCGGATGGGAAAGCGAAGCAGAAAAGGGTATTCAACATTCCCTTTTACCAGTTCAACAACACTCATGTAATAGGACTGAGGGGGCATATAAAAAAGCTTGACTTTCCAAAAGAATACGGGAGATGGGAAAATGTGAAGCCCCGCGACTTAATATGGGTTGAACCAGTGAAAAAAATAGGGGAAATGGCCATTGCAAATGCTGTAAAAACGCTTGCCAGAGATGCAGATGAGGTGATAATAGCCACCGATTATGACAGAGAGGGAGAACTGATAGGGGCAGAGGTGCTTGATTTAATACCCCACAACCTAAAAGTGAAGAGAGCAAGATTCAGCTCCATAACCCCGGCAGAAATAAAAAGAGCCTTTGAGAATTTACAGGATGTAGATATGAATCTCGCCCGCTCGGCGGAGGCAAGGCAGTATATAGATTTGATATGGGGAGCCAGTTTGACTCGTTTCATTTCCCTTGCATCGGGACAGCTTGGGAGGGATTTTCTTTCAGTGGGGCGAGTTCAATCACCCACTCTTGCAATGATAGTGGAGAGGGAAAGAGAAATCAATAATTTTGTTCCAAAACCCTTCTGGAAAATAAGAGTGTTCTTTGAAAAGGATGGGATAAAGTTTGTAGGTGAGTACCCGGATAAAATATGGGAGGCGGAAGAAGCGGAAAAAATCTATAGAAAGTTAAGGGAAGCGGAAAAGGGGCGTGTATTGCTATTCAAAAAGGAGATAAGGTATGACCGCCCGCCCCCGCCCTTTGATACCACCTCTTTCCTGAAAGAGGCATCTTCAAGGGGCATCTCTGCACCTCAGGCGATGAGGGTGGCGGAAGAACTCTACATGAATGGGCTCATTTCATATCCAAGGACCGATAATACTGTATATCCCACCCTTCCCTTCAAAAACATACTGAGCAAACTCGCAAAGGTTTATCCTAATGAAGTTAGAGAAGTATTCTCAATGATGAGGAGCAAGCCCGTTTCCGGTAGGAAGATGAGTAAAGATCATCCGCCCATTCATCCTGTGGATGCTTCCCCTCTACAGGGAACGCATGCAAAGATTTTCGATTTAATTGCAAGAAGATTCATGGCAACCCTTAGCAGGGATGATGTTCTGGAGAAGAAGGAGGGAGAAATAGATGTGAATGGGGTTACAATAAAGGCAAGGGGGCTTCTTGTGAAGGAAAAGAATTGGAGAAAGGTTTATCCTGTTAAGATAGAAGAAAAAGTTTTGCCAGATATGGAGGAGGGAGAGGAGATAAGGATAATAAAGGTGGAGAAAAAAAAGAATGAAACCAAACCCCCGAAAAGATATACACAGGGTAGTTTGATTGTGGAAATGGAAAGGAAGGGGCTTGGAACAAAGGCAACAAGGCATGAGATAATTGGAAAGTTGTATGAAAGAAATTACATCTCCGGCAGGCAGATAAAGCCCACGCCATCTGCTTTTGCTGTGGTGGATGCTTTGAAAGAGGGGGCTGAAATAATCACGAAGCCAGACATGACGGCACATCTTGAAAGGGAGATGGATTTAATAGCAGAAGGCAAAAAAAGTTTTGAGGAAGTCATAGAGGAGTCAAGGCACATACTGGAAAAAGCCTTTGAGGTGCTGGAAAAGAGCAGGGAGGAAATAGGTAAAGAGATAAAGAGGGCTATAAGCAAACAGAATTACTTTGGAAAATGTCCCAAATGTGGAGGAGACCTTGTTATAATAAAATCCAGTAGGGGAAAAAGATTCATAGGATGCACAAACTTTCCGAAATGCACCAATAGTTATCCCCTCCCCCAGAAAGGAAAAATATTCTTCGAGGGAGATTACTGCGAGAAATGTGGATCGCCAATAGTAACCAGCATATATAAGGGGAAGAAGTGGAAAAAATGCGCCAATATGAACTGCAGCAATAACAAAAGTTAATCAGGCGCCGCCCTTCCTCTCCTTGGATTTGGGCCTAAGGCGGGATGAACCGCATCTCCTGCATCTCTTTGCCTTGAGAGGATTGCGGGCATTGCAATTCATGCATATGAGCTTGTTGAGAGTCCTTGCTTCCGCCTCAGGGAATCGTGCCATGAGGGTAAAAGAGGGGATATTTATAAAGATTTGGATGCTGAGAATGATTGAAACAAACTATAATGGAAAGAGGGGAAAAGGAATTTTAGCAGCATGTAAATAAAGGGATATCTTTCCAGTTGTTGCGATATTGTCACCTTTTTCGGCATGGTAACAACCATGGGGTCTGACCATGGACTTTCTTTGCCCGATACATCCT
>CAZWEL010000013.1:0-13622 GCA_964632955.1 uncultured Thermoplasmatales archaeon
AGATCCTTTTTATGCTCTATGTCTGTGTTTATCTTTGCCACATGATATTTTTCAGATGGTTTGAATTTCATTATCTTTTCCCAGTATTCCTTTGTTCCTATCCTTTCCATTGTACCGGATTTTTTTAGAAGATATACAACTCCATCCCTCTCCACATAGGCGGCATCTATGGTTTCGGGTATACCGGTTTCTTTCAGAACTGCCTCGTCAACGCTCTTTGTGAATTCCAGTATTTTAAAATCATTTTCCCGAGCAATCTCTTCAAGGGTTCTCATGATGTTTTCCGATTGCCTTTGATATATTTATAATTTTCTCAATGATGAAACGACAGAGAACAAATGATTAAATATTTCTTCCCATTTAACAACATGGAAAGACGGGGTCATCTGATATTCATAACGATTGTTGCCATTTTGTTTGTTGCCATTGTGGTTTATAATGAGACAAGGGAAAGGGGGGAAGTGATGGCAAAACCTGTTTTTGGAGGCGATTATGATCCAACAACCGACATCCAGGTGATATTCCGAATAGATGAAATAAGAAAGATAGATTTTGATCTCAACGAAGAGCCAACAATGATGCTGGAAATCTCCATGGATGGAAAGGGCTTCGAAGTGGGACCATGGAAGGGCGTGGATGTGTATCCAAGATGGAGATACATACAGGATGTGGATGATAGCAAGGAAAATGTAACAATAGAGGTAAAACTTTATGAAATCCAGGGGGAGGAAAAGGTTTTATCAGATATAAGCCCGGCGGAAGGAGATTATACTGGCAAGACGCTAAAACTAACCTATTCAATAAAAACCGGGAAGTGGTGGGGCGAGGACTGGCTTGGGGACGAGAATGGCTATGGGCATGCTTCAGGCACAGAAGATGGAAACTATGATGAAAATGACTATGAAATATTCTTTGACATATATCAGACGGATGCAGATGGAGATAGATTAACATACTGGGAGGAGGTGAATGTTTATCATACAGACCCCAATGCCAGCGATTATGGAAAGGATTATGATAATGACGGCGTGCCCATTGAATGGGAAGTCAAATATGGCTATGACCCCTTCAAATATGAAAATCATTCTGAGCTGGATCCAGATAAGGATGGAATACAGAACATAGAGGAGTACTGGATGAGTGAATGGCATTCCGACCCTTTCAGCCAGGATGTTTTCGTGGAGGTGGATTATATGAAGAATATGCTCTTTGGCACAACCACGTTGCCGGAGTATTCCAAAGAGAAAGTTATATCTGCCTTCACAAAGCACAATATAGTGCTTCACATAGATGATGGGCTTATGGGAGGTGGTGGAGAAGTATTGCCCTATGAGAGGTTTTACACTCCCGAAAAACTCTCCCTTTATTACAACGAATATTTCCTTCATAATGGGAGAGAGGAATGGAGGAAGGGCATTTTCAGATATGCAGTGATGGTTCATTACACAATACCATCAAGGAAAAATGTGGCTGGCTATTCCTATTGGCCCAGCAATGAGGACAAATTCTGTGCCTTTGTTGTGGGAACAAGAGTAATCAAAAATTATCGTTTTACTCCTCTGGCGAGGCAGACAGCGACGGCAAGTTTGTTCATGCATGAATTGGGTCATACCCTAGGCATATTCTGGCATACTCATCATGGATGTGATAACATGACCACCATATATCCTTGGCTCTGTGGGTGGGACAAATACGCCAACTACAAGAGCTGCATGAATTACCGCTATGCTTGGCAACTCATAGATTATTCAGATGGAAGTCATGGAGAAGGAGATTTCGATGACTGGAGCCATATAGATCCTGCCTTCTTTGAAAAGAATTTCTTTGCGGAGCCGCCGATAATATTGTAAAAGAAAAAGAGGGAAGAGGAGCGTTATATATTGAATATCCATACTTTTTGCTCATCCATGGCTGTGTTTCCCGCAGCATCATATGCCACTATTTTTATTTCATGCCTGCCCATAATAAATTCATCCCAGAACCATGTGAATGGAGAAATATAGCTCGCATTTTTGAATTCATCATCTACATAAAAAGAAACATTTGAAATACCTATATCATCGCTTGCATCTGCCTCTATTGTTACCCCTCCAATGATTACCGTGAAAGGCGATGGAATTATTTTTCTATCGTTAAGATAAAGTCCATTCCTTGGTTTAACCAATTCAACGGTTGGAGGAGTTGTATCTGGAAGAATTGTAAATGTTGAATCTGATGTGTCTTGCCCTGTATTAACACCATCGCATGCCAATACTTTCATTAAATAAGAACTCCCACTCGGAAATATAGAGAAATCACAGGTGTATGAATTTTTTGTTAAATCCATCCCAATTGGTATCCAGTTTTCTCCTCCATCCATTGAGATCATTACATCGTAAGTTAGGTCATCTCCGTCTGCATCATAAGCATTCCATGTTATTGTACAATTTCCTAAGTTAATTTCTTCTCCTCCATTTGGATATGTGACCGTTACTTGGGGTGTATTTGGAGAGACTTCAAGATCTGCTAACACATTCTTTTTTTCATCCTGTATCTGCACCACTTCTGTACCATTTATCCATGGAACTCTGAAGGCAAAAGGTACTGAATCGACTGTATACACAGATTCGCCGCCGAGTGGTGAGTAAAAGTTTATGGTAAAGTTATATTCAGCAAGCACAACCCCGTTTCTCATCAAAACCACTGAATAATTACCTTCTTCTCCTTCTACGATATCTACATAACCTTGTGGAATCCAGAATATTTCCTCAAGTACAATTGTATTATTTCTGTATGCCGTACCGCAGAGAAAAAGAGATGGTGGATCTCGTTTTTGAAGTGCTTCTACTAACTCAGTGTAAGTTGGTGTACATACCCATGTCTGGGTAATGGGGTTGGCAGAGTTCATAAAGCAGAAACAATTTTTTCTATCGCCTCCCTTGCTTCCTTTGTTAACCCAGTAGCCATAGGCTCTATACTCGGGATGAACATCATACTCTTCTGTACTTTCCCATTTTCCAGTTGAGCTATTCCACTTAGGCAGATTCAACCCAAATGTATGAGCTATCTCATGAGCAACCGCGGTAGGATGGGAATATTCTACTATTGTTGGAATATTTCCCACCTTAGGAGGCCAAGAAATCCCGATACTAGTTGTATACTTCGGGGCATTTTTTGCCATGTGATTTCTAAACCAACCTTCCGGTACTAGGCCTACAGCTCGTTTGTAACCCATTTTGCTGGCTATTTTAGAAAGTTGTATTAGAATTGTTTGTAGCTTATTTAAAAATTGGTTTGTATTCGAAGGATCGCTACCAAAATTTAGTTGTGGTATGTATTTTTTTAACCAGTCTTCTGCTCTTGCTCCTGGTAACGCCTCTCTTGCAATCTCTCCTAAGAGATCTCTACCAAATATACTGTCTTCCGGCACAGGATATGTACCTTGAATAAATTCATCTGATGTTTCAATCATTTTGTCCACATCTGCAACCAGATAAACCATGCGGGTATTTTCTAAACGTATGGGTATATAAAGAATGGAGAACCCATGAGTTTCTTTTATATCTACATCAACCGTTACATTATTACTGGTTAATTCCTTTTTATCAGCAGAAATTGCTTCCAATACAACCTTTCCTTTTCCATTCTTTTTCCATTGGAAAGGTTTATCTGGTACACCTTGTGATGTGTCTATTGTCACCGTTTTTGTTTTTTTTACTGTTATAACTTTTGGATAGGTGTATACTACCTTGTTACCGGGCTGTATTTTAAACTGTAATTTAATCTTTCTATCCTCCGCGTAGTTGTTGGTGATGCTAACATTTATTTTGAATCTTTTGTTATATGGATAACCAAACAACAAAGTATTTTTTCCTTTAATCATGGGTATCTGTGCTTTATAATGTTTTCCTGCTTCTATCTCCTTTAAACGATTACTATTCTCCCTTGGTGGAGCAGGAGCATCCTGCCATACAACCTGTACTGGTTGGAAAACGGATCTAATTTCAAGCCCCTCCGTAGCATTATAATAAACAGTTTCCTCATCATATCCATAATTACCAGCAGCATCACTCGCCTCTATTTTTATTCTATTCCATCCTTCATGCAATGTCATTGGAATTTCAAAGGAGAAATTGGTAGTTGGCTCTTCCAGGGGCCAGCTGCTTCCTGTTGTCCCTCCCTCCCATTCGTGGGTGTAGCCATAGGAAACCACTCCAACATTATCCGTGATGTATCCCCAGGCAGTTATATTCGGCTCAGTAAAGGTTGCTCCATCTGGGGGATATTCCTTAACAACAACAGGTGGCTCGGTATCATTTTCATATATTGTAACTGTCAACGGATCAGACCACTCACTTTCTTCAAGGTAGGGCAAATCTCTCGCCTTTGCCTTAACTTCATATGTTCCAGGCTCATCCCATGCATGGAAATTCTGGAAAGGTGTGCCAGAGGTGATTGGACCAAGCCATCCGGTATTGGTACCATCCCCCCAGTCAATTAAATATTCCAGTGAATCTCCATCTGGGTCTGTTGTAACAGTGTTGAAATACAAGGTTTCCTTAACCTTTCCTTCTGTTGGACCTTCCGGTGTGGGGGGTTTATTTGGAGGAGTATTTGGTGGATTATATGTAACATTGACACAATCCTCTCCTGTCGCCTCATATATACTCTTAAATCTCACTGTAATCAGATTCCATCCTGAATGCAATCCATAGATATCTATCCTGAATTCAACATATTCTGCCGGTTCAAAATAGGAGGAATTACTCTTTGAGCCTCCCTCCCATCTCCACTCCCATTCCCAGTAGTTCATTCCATTCTCATCACTTGCATATCCAAGAACAACTAAATGAGGATCTGTAACAACCGCTCCATCCTCTGGCTGAGTTATGACAACAATGGGTTGCAATGTGGACAAAGAGCAATTGTTATCTGTAAAGATTATGGTAGCAACAACCCTTTCATTTTCCATTCCCTCTTTTTCTTTCCCATATTCATTACTTATGCTTGCTCCACTAACCAAGAACAGAAAGGTTATCAGCAATACCAACAACTTTCTCATTTTACCTCCTTTTCTACCCTGCGAGGTAGGTTTTTTTATATATTTCGCCTCGCCCGTTTGCTATCATCTATGATAACATATATCAATGCCTCCATTTTTATATGCGACAGTTTTTATAAATTTTGTGGTAGAGGTGGAGATTACTACTGAAATGCTTGAAATCTTGGAGAAAAAATATGCAAAATACTGGTGGGATGAAAGGGAGGAAGAGGAATATTCCTCGATAAAATCAGATCCTTTTAAGCTTCTTATATTTACGATTCTCTCACAGAACACCTCGGGCATAAACACAAGAAGAGCCTATGCAGGATTAAAAAATGCCTTTGAGATATCTCCCCATTCTCTCGCCTCAGCGGAGGAAAAGGAAGTGGAAGATGCTATAAGGGCGGGAGGTTTGCACAGAATAAAGGCAAAAAGAATAAAGGAGGTGGCGGAGCACATTCTGAAAAAATGGAATGGGGATATGAGAAAAATGGTAGAAGGAGGAAAGGAAAAAGCAAGAAGAAATCTTCTTTCTCTCCCAGGCGTTGGAGAAAAGACGGCAGATGTCATCGTTTCCTCTTTCTATGGGGAAAGGGACTCCATCGTGGTTGATACTCACATGAGGAGAATAGCAACTCGCCTTGGAATTGTGAAAGAGAAGGCAGGGTATGATGAACTACAGAAGGCTCTCATTAAAATATTCCCCTGGGATTATATTCCTCAGGAAAAAGAGGAAAGAATACTTGCCCTCTTCTGGCTGATGGCAAAGCATACTTGTGATGCAAGAAAGCCAAAATGTCATGAATGCATTTTCAGGGAAAAATGTGATTTTTTCAGGAAAACAAAAAATCAGAATAAATGATAGGGAGATTCCACCTTTCTTTCAATCTTGGATTTTTTGAGAAAATAAAAATATGGGTAAACATATTTCTTCCATGGAAATGATGGGTATGTGTGCGATATGTGGCACTCCAGGCGTGATGTTCACCTGCCGCCTTTGTGGCAGGCTTGTATGTGCAACCCATTTTAATCCCGCCACCGGAACATGTGTAGAATGCGGGGGGAGAATGGTTTAATTAGAGTACAGGTATATTCTCACCACATTTGTTGCATTTTTTCCCTTCAAGTCCCACTATTTGCGCAGAGAAGCCATATCTTTTTATCAGCAAATTTCCGCAGTTGTGGCAGTAGGTGTTTTCATAGTCCCCATGAGGAACATTGCCGAGATAAACATAATTCAACCCCTCTTTCTTTGCTATGGCATAGGCATTAAGAAGTTTTTTTAAGGGTGTGGGAGGCACATCCCTCATTTTATAATGAGGATAGAAGGCGGTGAAGTGGACAACCTGCATTTCTCCCATCTCTTCCAGAACCCATCGACAGAACTTTTTTATCTCCTCCTCCGAGTCATTATGGGAGGGTATTACAAGGTATGTTAACTCCACATGCACTCCCTTCCTTTTATACTCCACACATGCATCAAGAACTGGCTGGAGGGAAGCAGAGCACACCTTCTTGTAAAATTCATTACTCATGGATTTAACATCGATATTGGCAGCATCAAGATATTTAGAAGCATCTTCCAGTGGCTCCCTATTTATATACCCGTTTGTCACAAAAATGGTGTGGATGCCCTTTTCCTTTGCCCTTTTCAATGTATCCAAGGCATACTCCATCCATATGGTGGGCTCGTTATAGGTGAAGGCGATGCCGTCGCAGCATTCCATGGCTTGTCTCACTGCATCTTCCGGCATTATTTCTGCTAGGGGATAATCCTCTGGCTTTGCCTGACTTATGGTGTAATTCTGACAGTGGAGGCATCGCATGTTGCATCCAACAGTTCCAAGAGAATAAACTAAGGAGCCGGGATGGAAATGATAGAGAGGTTTTTTCTCTATGGGATCAGCATGGGCTGAACTGCACGAGCCGTAGATGAGGGTGTATAGCATTCCTCCTCTGTTTTCCCTTACCCCACATATTCCTCTTTTTCCTTCCTTGATGAAACAGTTATGAGGACAGAGATTGCATTTTATTCTATCCCCTTCTTTCTCCCAGTATTTTGCCTCCTTCTCCACATTATTATGGAGAGGAGAATATAAATTTGTTTTCATAGGCAGCAATGGCTTCCATAATTACGCTCCAGGTAGTAAGGGCATCATCATATATGCTTACCTTTTCGTCCACCACCTCTTCTAAAGATGAAAGAAAATCTCCGTGAGGAAAGCCGCCAACTATACAGACCACATTTTCCTCCAGAACTTCATGGAGTGTGCATTTTTTTCCATTGGGGGTGAATAAAATCTTCTTTCCGTCCAGCTTCTGGAGGAGCTGGATTATGTTTTCTTTCCTCACCTCCATCAATGCCTCTCCATCTGGAGGTACTCTCTCCTTCTCCAGAAGTTGCTGCATTAACCCCTTGAATCTGTTATAATTCTTTATTACACGGGTTTTTGGATCTATATATATCACCTCGTTGTTTCTTGTATGGACATATATTCTAAGCATTCCTTCTTTATTCAGTATGGATTCGGTTGCCACAAGGAGAGAAATGTGCACTATGTCTGGCCTTCCTCTTCTATAACCATCTTTGAGTTTTTTCATTGCAGAATGATGGAGAGAGGAGTCAAGAATTCTTCCACCATGCCTTTTAACTGCTGGATGTTTTTTCATTTCTCTTGGAATTAATTCAAGCTCGCTATCGGCAATAACAAGATGCATCATGTTATTATCTTATCCAGAGCATCCATTTCAGCTGCCATTTTTATTTCCTGGGCTATTCGCTGGCCAGTAGATAATCCTGGTTGTATCAAATCCGCATAAGGACTCCCAGAAATATATAGATTTGTTCCTGCCACTATCCTGGCAGATATTTCAAAGACCTTTATCTCCAGTTTATCTGTTATTACAGTTTCTAAACAGAAAGGACCTATCATGCCACCAAAAAGTTTGTAGGATTCCTCCACAACCCTTCTTCCCATCTCAAAAACTTTTGGGAGCAGTGATTCTCTGATAACTATGGGTATATTCCCCGTAACCACGAAGGATGGCTGGATACCCATGTTTTCTAACTCGTTTATTGAACCTAGGCGGTGTGCCTCATCTATGTTTGCCTCATCTCTTCTATCGATGGAGAGCACTTCAAGCGTTCCATTTTTCACCCTGTAACCATCCTTTTTGATGGGGGAATGGAAATAATGGATGTAATATCTGGTTCCTATCAAAAATTCCTGAATTGTATAGGGCTTACTCTCATCTATCTTCCTCTTAAAATCTTCATAGTCCTTCGCTATGAAAAATCCTTTGCCCCCTTTTGCCCCATAATACTTAACAATTACAGGCCTGTCTATATCTTCAGGCTCCTCTATGAGCTCCGGCATTTTTATCCCCGCTCCCTCAAGCCATCTCCTTTCCTTCTCCCTGTCGGATTCCCACTCAAGCACATATCTGTTTCCAAAGGTAGGTATTTCCATCTTCATAAAATTTTCGGCACCCATATACTCCACAAAAGAACCCGTGGGAATCACTATCGCATTCTTTTTTATCAGTATCTCCTTCTTTTCCATTATTTCCCTGTAGTCGTTCACCACCACAAACTCATCCGGCTTACCAAGGGGGAAGGCATCATAGAATTCAGGTTTTTTTCCTATGGAAATTCCTATGCTTTTCAATCCCTCTTTCCTGGCGCCATTAAAAATCTGCAAACTGGAATGGGAACATGCCGTCGCCACAGCAAGAGAATCTGTATCATAACCCTTTACTACTTCCTCTATTCCCATTACTCCAAATATTATGCCCATTTTTAAAGATTTTTATACGATTCAAACCAAAAAGAAATTTATATAAATCCGCTCTTTTTTCTCCCATAAAATGGAGCATCCCCGTCTTAACCTAGAGAAAGGAGAAATATATAGAAGTAAAATAGAATGCACCGAACTGGAGGATGGAACTCCTGTCATACTCCCCTATTTTGTTATGAGGGGGAGCAGCAGAAAACCCATTCTTCTTCTCAATGCTGCCATACATGGAGATGAACTGAATGGAATAGAGGTAATTCATAGAATTTTTGAAAGAATAAGGCCAGAGGAAATAAAGGGAACCATAGTGGCTGTGCCGGTGGTTAATACAATTGCTTTCAGAGCAAGAAGCAGGGTTGATCCTGTCGATGGAAAAAATCTCAATCGTGTTTTTCCAGGCAAAAAGGAGGGGACAGTTACAGAAAGAATAGCATATCATTTCTTTGAAAAATTTGTTAAAAAAGCAGATTACGGCATAGATTTACATACTGGAATGAAGGGGCATCTCCTTGTTCCTCATCCACGAATAAGAGTTGTTCCGGGGTTTGAGCCAGAAATAGAGTATGCAAGGGCGCTTGGAACTGAAATAATTTTCTATCATCAAGGGCATCCCGGAATGCTTAATGTGGCGGCTGGAAAAATTGGCATTCCAATTGTATGCTTTGAAATAGGAGAGGCAGGAAGGATAGATGAGTATTTTATAGATGCTGGAGTAAAGGGTGTAAAGAATTTTATGAGATATATTGGCATGCTTCCCGGAAGGGTTGAAATTCCTGAAAATCAGATTCTTCTTAAAGATTATATAGAAATAAATTCTAGCATCGGAGGAATATTTTATTCAAAGGTGAAGGCAGGAGATGTGGTAAAGGAAAGGCAGATAATAGGGACGGTGAAATCTCCTTTCACAGGGGAAAAACGCAACATATATGCTCCCAAAAATGGATTTGTCCTCGGCATAAGAAGCCAACCTCTTGTAAGACCTGGCACCCCAGCAGCATGGCTTATGGGCTTTGACCAGGGCAATGTGCTTCCACCCCTGGAGATAAAGAACAATAGAAATGGGTTAAGGGAGGTGGAATCAAAAACATTTCACATAACACAGGAGAGAGGAATAGAAATCAAATGATGGGTCTGTTTTTCCTTGTGTGCTCCCACACTCTGTTCACAACATATGCTATTTTATCTCCTTCACTCCCTCTCCTATACCATCCTCTTATAACGTCTGCACTCCCCTTCTTTTTCCTAACCCTTCTTTTCAAGCATTGTATATATCTTGGCTTTGTATCCATCTCTTCCAGCCCCTTTTCTGCCTTCTCTATGCATTGGTTAAGAAAATCTCTCACCTCAACGGATTTCCCATTCCATATGAACTCCCCTCTCAATGACTTCCTTATTGCCTCTACCCTGTTAACCTCTATCTCTTTAAGCGAGGGATAATCCATTCTGCTCCATCTCTGGGCATATTTGAGGCGTCCTATTATGTACTCAATCATAGCCATATTCTCCCTTATGGTGCACTGTATGGGAGTAACTCTATTCTCCACTCTGAATGGAACCTCGAGCCTTATCCTATTGTCTTCATGCCTCTCCTTCACCTTTTCCGTAAGAGATTTTGCAAGAATGGAGGAAAAGGAATCAACATATTTTGCATATTCCAGAAATGAGAGGGGGTATTGTCTATGTTTCGGCAAGCCAGCATTTCCGCCATCCGCCATTTCATATAACAGTAACCTTGCCTCCGCATAATCAACCATCTCTCCACCTATAAGGGGGCTGTTGGCGGAAATGGCTATCTGCCCTGGCACCAGGTAAAGGAGGCGATTATATTTATCAGCCACATCCTCCGGGCTGATACCCTGAATATGGATATGCATGGATTGAATGGCTAAGGCAATATGCTCTGGCCTTATAGATTTACTCGCTATCTTTACCTCCGGAAACCTCCTCCTCCACTCCGCCATAGTTTTTGCTCTATGGCTGGGGGTTATCCATTTATCTGACAGCACCTCCGGATGAGGATTTGAACCGAGAAGAAGAAATATCGCCTCTTTTTTGTGAATCCTCTCAGCCACCTCTACAACTTCTTCCACCACATCCATGAAATATTCCTCTTTCTCTCTGAGAGATTCGGTGGAAAATTTTCTGGGAAATGTTCTTATCTCCAGCTGGCAGGCGCCCGCTTCTTTATCAAATTCAAAGTCGTGGTATATGCTGTTGAGTTTAGGAATTAAATCTTTCACCTCCAGCGGTTTGCCCTCGGTGTCAACCAGGGCGCCCTCCATCTCTATTCCTATAACATAGTCCTCTGGATGATGCCTCTTCTGCTCAAGCATTGAAAGATATTTTTTAAGGTCAGATATGGTTCTGAATTCCATAAAAAAGAGAAGGAAAAAGGGCTTTTTTATCTATCGGTCAGAGCTTTATTGTTTTATGACTTCGATATTTTCCCTCGTAATATTTTGAGGGGCTGGAAAGCATTTTTTCGAATACAATCTGGCAGAATCTATCCCCCTTTTTGAGTTCTATCTCCTGATATGTATTGAAGCCAGATAGCGTTAAACAGCCTTCGAAGCCGGCATCCACTTTTCCGAAGGAAGCGACAACGCCCTTCCTAGCGTAGGTGGAACGTATCCACAACTGGGCTGTAATGTTCTTCAGTTTTATGTACTCCAGTGTGGATATGGCAAACCATGTGATGGGTTTTATGACTGCTTTCTCCACTGTCTTGCCATTGATGTATATCTCATTTATGGTTAAATCATAGCCGTTGGGTGTGAGATTGCTTTTACTAAATGGCTCTATAGAAATATCGCCCCTCAAAATCGCATCCCTTATATCTCTGTCAGAGAGAATCATTTACAGAGGTTCAACATTCTTGGCTCTCGGCCCCTTATCCGTCTCCTCCAGATCAAACTTCACCTTCTGGCCTATTCTAAGGCTCACAAATCCGTCCTTCTTAACATCGGAGTAGTGGACAAAAATATCCTTCTGTCCCTCCACTTCGATGAAACCATATCCCTTTTTATTTACCCATTTTACAACGGTTCCTTCCATGGTTATCCCTCTCTTACATGCCATGGTTATATAAAAATATTGTGATATGGAAGATTGGGATATGGAGGGATTATCCACAAATTAAAGTGGAAGTTTTGTTGGACTCCACAACAACTTCGAAAAAAATAAAAAGATTTAATAGGGATGAATATTTAATCTAGCATGAACAGAAAGGGGATGGGCCTAATCATATTTGGGGCTATTTTTGTATCGGCAGTATTTTTTAATATAAATGCCACTGCAAATCTTCCATATGGGAATGTTCTTTTTGTGGATGATGATTTTGCCAACAATGATGCTAGCAATAACAAATTCAATCATATCCAGTATGCAATAGATAATGCAAGTGATGGAGATATAATTTTTGTTTTTTCAGGACAATATGAGGAGAACCTCTTTATAAACAAGAGAGTCATGCTCATAGGAGAGGATGCAGAGGGTGTAACAATAGATGGAAACTCAAGATTATATACGGTGAATGTTCTGGCAGAAGATGTAATCATGGAAAACTTTACAATAATAAAGGGGTTTGACTCTACTATTCGTGTTCATTATGACAATTTCACCATGAAAAATTGTATTATTACGGAGAGTAAGGTGGGTATAGAGATAGATGGAAGCAACATATCCATAATAAACTGCACCATCCATGATGTTCCTTCAGCTATTTTGATGAGGGGAGATAATATATCAATAATAAACTGCACTATGTATAACAATGGATGGGGAATAAATGCTACAGAATGCACCAATTCCACCATTTGTGGGATAGAAATCTATAATGTGGAAAATAAGGCGCTCAAGATAGATTCCTGTGAGCACGTTTCCATAGAGGGGCCACACATCTATGACTCCTTTTGTGGAATATGGCTTCTGAACACCACCAACTCCACCATCCTTGGAGGGAACATATCTTCCAACAAAATGGGGATAAAGATTGAGAAGGCGTATTTCAATGAGATAAAGAATTCACTCTTTCTAAATAACTTCGGATACGGCATATATTCCACCGATTCCTATGCCAACCTCATTCATCATAACAATTTTATAGGAAACGGGATAAATGCCTATGATACAGGCACCAACATATGGAATAGCAGCATAGGCAATTACTGGGATGACTACAATGGCATGGACGCCAATGAGGATGGCATAGGAGATGTGCCATATGGGGTGGGAAGCAACATGGATTACCGCCCGCTGGTATATGAAATATCCTCCTCTCCCATGTTTGTGTGGGTTGATGATGATTATGATTCCACCACTCCAGGATGGGGCATAGATCATTTTGATGAAATACAGATGGCCATAGATGCCCTGCAGGAGGGAGGAAAGTGCTATGTTTATTCTGGCTATTATACTCAAGAAGTTGTGATAGAGAAAAGTATTACTGTTGTAGGAGAGAATGCTATAATAGACTCTCTGGGTGAAGGAATACTCATAACAGCAGATGATGTAAAGGTGCGAGGATTCACAATATATGCCGGGACAAATGGAATAAAGATTCTTGGAGCCATGAATGTGAGCATCTACAACTGCTCTGCTGGAGGGGCAATATTCGGTGCATATCTCCTCAATTCCAGAAATTGTAGTATAGGCGGGGGAGAGTTTTATGAAAATATGAAAGGCATATTCCTCTTCAATGTTTCATATTCCTCCATCTATGGAAATGTTATACACAACAACTCATACTTCGGAATGGAGGTGAGCCATGGCTCGATGGGCAATACCATATATGACAATACTTTTGA
>CAZWEL010000014.1:0-13332 GCA_964632955.1 uncultured Thermoplasmatales archaeon
ATTTTACGCCTTCCATTGCACCCTAATGCATTTCAGATTTTAAGTTTTTGCGATTCAAGAGCATGCAAATTTCCATATATTTTTAAAGCATATGTGTTTTTCATCTGTGATTGCCCGTAAATCATTGCTTGTGATGGCGACAAATTTTTCTGCAGGATTACTCAACTACTTTGCTCTCTTTCTCATAGCCAGATACTATGAATTCCCAAAATTTGCTCTTGGTGTGATAAGCTTCGCCTTTGGATTTGTTGCTTTATTCAATATGATACCAAATCTGGGTTTTCCAACAGCCCACATAAAGAGAGTTTCTGAGGGAAAGGATATTGCAAAATGCAATGCAACCTTCTTTTCCCTTCGCCTTCTTCTCACTCTGGCGATGATTATACTCGTTTTTGCATCCATTGCAATATGGAAATATGTTCTTCATCGCGGATTTGAAACAGATGTACAGGAGAATGCCGTATACATAATGCTGGCATATTTTATTCTTCTCGCTCTCTCAAAAAATTTCACCATCACCTACAGGGCGAAGATGGAGGTGGCTCTCGCCCAGTTTCCATTTTTTGCGGAGGCGGTGGCACGAACCATCGCCACTGCATTTCTTGTTTTCATGAATTACAGCATCATCTGGCTTGTTTACACCTATGTTGTGGGGGGAATAGCATTTTTTGTTACCTCCATAATATTTTTCAGGTATCCCATTGGAAAGGTGGAAAGAGATTATATCTCCAGCTATATAAAATTCGCTCTGCCTCTTTCCATAGTATCTGTTTCCTCTATAATCATGACCAACATTGACAAGGTTTTCATACAGCTTTTCTGGGGCTATAACCAGGGAGCAGATTATTTTTCCATAGTGAGATTTTCATGGTATATCAACAATGTCACCGTAGCTTTTGGTATGCTTTTGCTTCCTGCCATGTCAGCCATGTATGCTGCCAACAGAAAAAAGGAAATGGGAGAAATGGTAAGGAGGGCGGAGCGATATATGAGCATGATTATAATGCCCATCATATTTTTCATGATTTTCTTTCCAAAACAGATAATATACATTTTTCTCTCAAAAAAATTCTATACTGCCATACCAATAATGCAGATTCTTCCCCTCTTTGCCCTTTTCAACGCACTTGAAAGACCATATCAGACGCGCCTTCTTGGCATGAATCTGCCAAATTTTGCAAGAAACAGAATGCTTCTTATGGTGGGAATAAATGTTCTCCTCAATCTCCTTCTCATCCCGAGGGATATAAGGAGCTTCAACATCAAACTGGCGGGGATGGCTGGCATGGGGGCGGCGATAGCGACGGTGGTGGCATATTTTGCTGGGCTTCTTTATACAAGAATAGTTATTTACAGAATGGATGGCACGGGCATGAATGTTAGCGTGGTAAAGCATTTTGTTGCAAGCATAGCCATGGGGGCGGCGGCGGGATATACAGCCAGATTTTTCCTCATTCAGAGATGGTATGAACTTATGGCTTTTGCCGTCTTCGCCATGCTGATTTATCTTTTCTTCCTAATTTTGTTGAGAGAATTTGACAGGGAGGACTGGAATCTTTTCATGGATACCATAAATCCCTTCAAAATGATTTCCTACATAAAGGAGGAGATAGGGAAAAAATGATGCATCTCAAAACTTTTAAAGTCTGCTATTATTAAAAATCATGATTATTGCAGAACTGGCAATATTTCCAACATCTGAGGGGATATCTGTTAGTAAATATGTCAGAAAGGCGATAGAGGTGATACGCGCCTCTGGCTTGAATCATGAAACGGGAGCCATGTCCACAAGCATGGAGGCAGAGACGCTCGATGATATATTCAATGTTATAAAGAAGGCGCATGATGCCATGGTGGAAATGGGAGCAAAAAGAATCCACATAGATTTGAGAATAGATCATCGCCTGGATAGAGATGCTACCATGGAATACAAAAAGAGGGCGGTTCAATGATGGAGATATGGACCGAGAAATATCGTCCTTCCAGGTTGGAGGAAGTGGTGGGGCAGGAGCATGTGGTGAAAAGTTTGAAGGCATATGTTAAGTCTGGCAATATCCCTCACATGCTTTTCGCCGGTCCAGCAGGCACTGGAAAAACAACATGTGCCATAGCTCTTGCAAGAGAATTCTATGGAGATGCATGGAGGGAGAACTTTGAGGAGTTAAATGCCAGTGATGAGCGTGGGCTTGATGTGGTGAGGGGAAGAATAAAGAACTTTGCAAGAACTGCACCCATAGGAGGAGCGCCATTCAAAATAATATTTCTTGATGAGGCAGATGCCCTCACAAGCGATGCACAAGCTGCTTTAAGAAGAACCATGGAGAGATACACCGCCACCTGCAGATTCATTCTTTCATGTAATTACAGCAGCAAGATAATAGAGCCAATACAGTCAAGATGTGTTGTCTTCCGCTTTTCACCTTTGAGTGAGGAGGATATGTCAAAATATCTCTCCAGAATAGCAGAAAAGGAGGGGCTTGAGATAACAGAAGATGGAATGAAATCACTGCTTTATGTTGCGTCTGGGGACATGAGGAAAGCCATCAATGCCCTGCAGGTGGCTGCAAGTTTGAATAAGAAGATAGATGCGGAGGCAGTTTACAAAATGGCGGCGGTGGCAAGACCCGAAAAGGCGAGAGAACTTATAGAAACTGCCCTCAAAGGCGATTTTCTCAGGGCAAGAGAGATGCTTGACAGCATGTTCATGGAGGACGGGCTATCTGGAGAGGATATAATAAAAGGGCTGCACAGTGCCATATTTGATATTTCCATTCCTGAAATAAGAAAGGCAGAGATTGTTGATAGAATGGGGGAGGCGGAGTTCAGAATGGTGGAGGGAAGCAATGAGAGAATACAGCTTGAGGCTCTCATATCATATCTTATTGCCATTGGAAAGCAAAAGGAATAAGGGGGAATGGGGTGGGGAGGCGAAACAAAGAGGAGAAAATGTTTCGTTAACCCCATTCCCCTCAGGGTAATAGGCGACATCCTTTATATTTTTTTCTTTGCTAATATATGTCAATGGTGATGAAGGTTTTTATAAAATTGACAATTTTAACTATGCACTAATTTGTTTTGAAGGTAATAGAGGAAAGAAAGTGCTTTTGTTTGTAAAAGCTAAGAATAGAGAAAACTCCTTTGCTATCCAGTTCCATGAAGAGATGGCTAAATATGGTGTATTCGGGAAAAAGATTGATTTTTTGAGAGGAGAAATATATTGCTGGAGAAAGAAAAAAATTTCCAAAAATAAGGGGATAAATTTTTAGCAGGATAGGGAATGGGAAGATATATCTTCAGATTTGATAAGAGGGGAGCATAACTTTTTGCCATTGGATTCTCGATGCCATATAACCATTAAATTTAAATATTACGGCGTAATATTGATAACATGAAGGAAGTCAAGGATTTCTGTCTCCCAGACGAGAATGGCAAAGATATCTGTCTAAAAGATTTCAGGGGAAAATGGGTTGTGCTATATTTCTACCCAAAGGACAATACTTCAGGATGCGCCATGGAGGCGAAAAATTTCAGCGAGCATATTGAAGAATTTGAAGAGATGAATGCCGTTGTTATTGGTGTAAGCCCGGATAGCAGGAAAAGTCATAAAAAATTCAGAGAAAAACATGGGTTGAAGGTGATTCTGCTGAGTGATGAAAATAAGGAAGTTTTGAAGAAATATGGAGTTTGGCAACTCAAGAAAATGTATGGAAGAGAATATTATGGTGTTGTGAGAAGTACATTCCTTATAAGTCCCGATGGGAATATAGTCCATGAATGGAGGAAAGTCAAAGTAAAGGGACATGCTGAGGATGTGTTGAAAAAATTGAGGGAGATACAGAAATGAAGAATGAAAAAAAGCATACAATGCATGAGCATCTCAAGGCAAAGGGAATAAAATGCTGGATGCTCACGGGAGATGGGGAGAAAATTGCAAAGAAAGTTTCTGCAGAACTGAAAATGGATGGCTATTTTGCTGAAGTGCTACCCCATGAAAAACAGGAGAAGATAAAGGAATTGCAGGAGAGGGGGGAGAAGGTGGCGATGGTGGGGGATGGCGTAAATGATGCTCCTGCCCTGGCTGTAGCAGACGTTGGCATAGCCATTGGCTCCAGAACAGACATAGCAGCAGAAACGGCGGACATAATGCTGGTTGACAGCAACCCCGCCCATATTCCCATGCTTCTGGATTTCAGCTCTTTCACCTATAAAAAGATGCTGCAGAATCTTGGATGGGCAACGGGCTATAATGTGGTGGCAATTCCTCCGGCGGCGGGCATTTTATATAATCAAGGAATAATAATATTCCCTGCAATAGGGGCTCTGCTCATGTCATTGAGCACTGTGATTGTTGCGATAAATGCAAAACTGATGGGGTGAAAGGATGGCGATGTTGGAGTTAAGAGATGTGAGTTTAAAACTGAATGGAAAGTGGATACTGAACGGTTTAAATGCGGAATTCTGGGAAGGACATGTTCATGCTGTTGTGGGACCCAATGGCGCTGGAAAATCAACTCTTGCCTATACCATAATGGGGCTTGAGGGATATAGGAACATAGAGGGAGATATACTTTTTAATGGGGAGTCCATTAAGGGGCTTAGTGTGACGGAGAGGGCAAGGAGGGGGATAACTCTTGCATGGC
Source organism: uncultured Thermoplasmatales archaeon (assembly GCA_964632955.1). GTDB lineage: Archaea > Thermoplasmatota > E2 > UBA202 > JdFR-43 > JAGGZK01. The sequence goes on from CAZWEL010000014.1 coordinate 4,641, forward strand.
AGGAACCGGCAAGATATGAGGGGCTTAGCATAAGAAAATTTCTGATGGCTTCTTCAGGAGGAAGAGGCAATGTTGAGGAACTTCTTGAAAAGGTCGGTTTGAATTCCGACTATGCTGAGAGGGCTGTTGATAAAACGCTTAGCGGGGGAGAGAGGAAGAAAATAGAACTTGCCTCCATTCTTGCCATGAAACCAAAGCTTGTGATGCTTGATGAGCCCGACTCAGGCATAGATGTTGCCTCTCTGGAGAAAATATTCGAAGCCATAAAATTGCTCAAGGAAAGTGGCACCACCGTAATATTAATAACCCATAGCCCCGCCGTTTTAAAGCAGGCGGAACATGCTCTCCTCATGTGCAATGGGATGATTGTTGATAAGGGAAGGATAGAAAAGATATTGCCATTTTTTGAGGGAAAATGTGTTCCATGCAAGCATAAGAATATACCCGATTTAAACGAAAAGGAGGAGGATGAAGATGGATGTTGATCTTGCCAAACTGGCGGAAATAGATGATGCACTGAAGGATAAGGAAACAGCCCATATAATGATAGATATAAACAGGGTGATAAGTAGAAATGATGTCCCCGGGCTTAGAGTGGAAACGGTGGAAAAGAAAGATGGGGTGGATGTGAAGGTGAAGGTGGAGAAGGGTGTTAAGATAAAAAAGGAAGTGCATATGTGCTTCGGCGTTACCCACAGCAGGGCTTTGCAGAGAATAAATATGGAGGTGGATGTGGGGGATGATGCATCCATAGCCATACTATCCCACTGCATTTTTCCAAAGGCAGAGGACATAAAACACATAATGGAAGCAGAAATTCATGTAGGCAGAAATGCGGAGTATCGCTATATTGAAAAGCACATCCATGCAATGGAGGGAGGAATAAATGTATACCCAAAGGCAAAGGTGAGGGTTGATGATGGAGGGAAATTCAAAACCGAGTTTGAGTTAATAAGGGGCAGGGTGGGAGTGCTGGATATAGATTATGAGGTGGAAGGCGGGAAAAGAAGCGTGGTGGAGATGTCAACGAAGGCAAATGGAAGGGAAGATGATATCATAAAGGTAAAGGAGGTTGCATTTTTAAAGGGCGAGGGAGCCAGAGGCGCATTGAATTCCAGAATTGCAGTGAGAGGAAAAGCAAGAGCGGAGGTTTACAACAAAATGGTCGCCACCGCCGCCCATGCTAGAGGTCATGTTGACTGCAAGGAGGTAATACAGGATGATGCCATCGCCACAGCCATTCCCATTGTGGAGGTTCGTCATCCAAAGGCGCATGTCACCCATGAGGCAGCAATAGGAAGCGTGGATACAAAACAACTTGAGACATTAATGGCGAGAGGGCTTGACGAGGAAGAGGCGGTGGATTTGATTATTCAGGGAATGCTTGAAGGATGAATCATTCCTCCATCGCTACCCTTACCCTCGTTTTTATGCCTCCTCTTGGATTAAAATCGCCAATTACTTCTAGAAAGCGGGGTGAGAGGAGGCGTTTCAGATCCCCATATATTCTGTTGGTCGCCTCCTCATGAGTCATGTATTTATCTCGATAGGAATTTAGGTAGTGCTTGAGTGAGCGGAGCTCCACTATGTGCTTGTCGGGAACATACCTTATTTTTATCACGGCAAAATCGGGATAGCCGGAACGGGGGCATAAACAGGTGAATTCGGGGAAGGTGAGCTCTATCTCATAATCTCTATCGGGAGAGGGATTTTCCCACGCCTCGAGTTTTGCCTCCTTTATCGCCTTCTCTCCATATTTCATTATAGAACTTCCTCCATTTCCAGTTTGTCCTCTCCTCTGAGATATATGACGGGGAGGTTCATCTCCTTCGCCCTCTTTTTCAATTCCTTGTCATTGGTTACAATGGCAGCATCCATTTTGATGGCGATTTCAAGCACTCCATCATCTCCTCTATTTTCAGTACTCACAAGGCGAAATCCTCTCTTTTTAACGATGCTCAATCCCAGTTTCGCGGCTCTTCCAACACTCCCATCCTGCTGGGCAAGATTCTCCATCTCCTCCACAACAGTCATGGGAACTATTATTCTGCATATTCCCAGCAATCTGTTGAGCTCCCTCTCCAGATTTATGCCGCACTGATATGGCAGCATCAGGGCATTTGTATCAAGAATAACCGCCTTCATTTTATCTCTCCATAACCTATGAGTCGCCATCTCCCCATGAGATTGCGGGATATGGCAACCCTCTGTCCCTCTTCAGCACATACGGGTATTTTCAAATCCACTTCCAGATAATCCTTCTTCCTCGTCTTCACCATGCCCACGGTGGTGGCTGTTCCCACATTTAGCATGAGTGGCTCATTTATCCTTATCTCATCCATCCTCTTCTTTTCCTTATCCCCTATAACTCTATCCAGCAGAAATACATCCATCTGAAGTTGAGAGAATACAGGAGGGAGATGCCCTTCCTTCCCAACAACCTTTCCAGCCATGGCATCTGCTTTGGTAAGAGCGGGATCAAGATATGTGCCCACTCCTATGAGTCCTCCTGGGCCTGCTTCCTCCACCACCTCTCCACCGGTTATGAGGGAAGATATTTCCGTCACCACTGGCTCATAGACAACTTTGCCATGCTCCTCTATCCTCCTTCCGGGCCTTATTTCTATGGTATCTCCCACTCTGAGAACTCCCTGTTTTAGGGAGCCACCTATTACACCTCCTCTCAGCTCAGATGGCGGAGTGCCGGGCTTGTTCACGTCGAAGCTTCTGGCAGTATACATGAGTGGCGGCTTACTTTTATCTCTCTGTGGCGTGGGGATGTAATCTTCTATTGCCTTTATGAGAACATCCATGTTCACCTCATGGTGGGCGGAGACGGGTATTATGGGCGAATTCTCCGCACAGGTGCCCTCAACAAATTTGAGAATCTCCTCATAATTTTTCCTCGCTTCCTCCTCTGTGACGAGGTCTATCTTATTTTGAACTATGACAATATTCTTGGCTCCAACTATGTCAAGAGCCATTAAATGCTCTTCCGTTTGAGGCTGGGGACAGGGCTCATTCACCGCAATGAGGAGCAGGGCGCCATCCATTATCGCCGCCCCGGATATAACAACAGCCATCAGGGTTTCATGCCCCGGAGCATCCACAAAGGAAACCTTCCTCAGTTTCTCCGTGGGGCTTCCGCAGTGGGGGCATACGGACTTGGTGGAGTAGCAGAGCGGTTCGGGGCATTCTGGGCATCTATAAAAGGTGGCATCCGCATAACCCAGTTTTATTGAGATTCCTCTCTTCAACTCTTCAGAATGCTCATCCGTCCACTTACCGGTGAGCGCTTGGGTAAGGGTGGTTTTTCCATGGTCAACATGTCCCACCATCCCTATATTCACTTCAGGCTGGCTCATTTCTTCTCTTCCTCTATTTTACCTGCCGCCTTCAACAACTCCTCTATAGGCTTTGCACCTTTTTTGATGACCTTCATATTTATTTGAGAAATATTCAAACTTATGGTATTGCCACATACAGTGATTCGCTTCCTTACTCCCTTATCCTTTGGTTTGAATCCAGTGCTCCTGGCGGTGAGAATTCTCTTTCTTCCTATGCCCGGAATCTCCTTTCGCATGACAAAGCCGTCCCTGTCGACGCCTCCCGTAATCTGGAGGGTGTAGCCGGGAAGCGAGACAAATATGCCATCCACCTCGTCGCCTATCTTCTTTCCCACTAGCGAGTTTGCATGATGTCCATCCACCACTATCTGCCAGCTTTTTGGTCCATCGCTTATTACCACCTTAAACTCCGCCATGTTAATCACTCCAGCAATAGGAATTGCTTTTAATATTTTTGGTTACTTTTCAGGGGAAATGCATCTGAAAACATGAATCTAAATATATTTATATTCTCACCCCATATTTTCATATGAAAGTTGTGGCGTTTATCCTTGCCTTCCTGCTTGTTTTGCCATCTTTTTCCATAGCAGACAGCCATGAAAAGGTGAGGGTGAATTTCCTGAAGATAATGCCGGGCAAGGTGGAAAAAATAACGGAGAATATTTCTGTTGAAGATGAAGGAACCATATCTCATGCCATAGCCATGGAATGCGAGAGAATTTTTCATGAGGAGATGGAGGCATACTCATCCATGGGCTTATATTTCATAATCTCTGCTGGCGAGGGGCTGCATTTCTCACTTCCTCCCAGTTTGATTCAATCATCTCGCCTCAACATTTTCTTTTCCCTTTTTCCTTCCATAATATACTGCAGTTACCATGGAAATGCATCAGAGACGGATATAGTGCCCATCATACCGTCAGGAAATGAAACATTTATAGTGGGAGATCATCACCTTCTATGTCTGGGTTTCATAGGAGTGATAGGATGGACACAGGTTTTTTCCTATGATAACACAGGGTTTGCAGGGGTGACGCTTTTCTTCTGGAGCGATATGGCTTAGCCCTCCTCCCAGAGTTCCTTCCTTCTTGCCTCCAGCATGTTGTTCTCCATCCCGTTCCATTCGGCAAAGGTGCTTATTCTTCCCTCATAGGTTTCATAGAGAGATTTCATCCTCTGCCTGTATTTCAAATCCCTGAGCAGATGGTGGTCGAGGATGAGACGGCAATCTGTTTTCTCCATTATCTCCATCAGATTTTCCTCTGCCTTCTTCAGGTTTGCCTGTGAGAACTTCCACCCAAGGAAGTATGAGGGGGGACCATCCATTATTAGCAAATCCGGCATCTCATTTATTATGTAATTTTTTGCTTCATCATAAACAGGTCCCTGAACATCGGAGGCAAATAGAATTTTTTCCCTCTCCTCCACACTCACCATTATGACATAACCAAGTTTAACGCCTTCGGGACCATGGGGAAATGGAGGGGAGAACTTTAACCTTGCTCCCTCTACTTCATGAATGCTCTCATCGCAGTATATTATTTCCGCCTTCTCCTCAAATCTCTCCTTAAAAAGTGCCCCCCTCTCCCTCTGGCTCCTGTTTATCCTTTCTGCAATATCCTTGGCAAATATTCTTTTTCCCTCATAGAATTTTTCGTCAGGGTCATAGTGGTCATAATGGTAGTGGGTTATGACAAAGTTGCTGCAATGGGAAGCCGTCTCCCTTATTTTCTCCTTCGCTTCCTGAAGTGCTTTCAGTTCAAGAGGATGGGGCGGCAGTCCATATCGAGAGGGACCGAGGGCAGCAGAGGCGTCAATGAAAATTTTTTCCTTTTCTAATTCCACAAGAGTAGCCATGGAGCGAACCCCCATGGAATCCGAGAAGAGGGGATGAATCTTCACAAATTGAAAATATTTTTTTCTATAAAAATCAACCTATTTCTCAATGTTTATGCCATGCCTTTCAGCCACTTCCTCCAGCCAACGAGGCAGGACGAAGGAGGCGAGATGGATGGCAGGGGTATAATATTTTGTTTTCAATCCTCTTTCCTCATATCTTTTCTCAATATCCTTTCTATTTAATTCCATTTTATTCATGGAGGCAATCATGAAACTCCACATGCCGGAGGGATATGAAGGAACAAAGGAAAGATAAATCCTCCTGTGGGAGAATGAGGAGGAATTTTCCATAACGGCTCTGAAATAATCCTTCTGGAAAAGGGGCGATTGACTTTGGGTTGCAAAAATATCGCATATTCTGCTGCATTCCGAATAAAATTGTTTTGAGACGAGGGGCATACTCGCCGCATCCGGATCGCTTCCATCCACTATCACAACATCAAATTTTTCCCTGCAATTTCTCACAAAATCCATTCCGTCCATGTAAAGGATTTCCACTCTCTCATCATGGAGGGCGCCATCATCTATTCCAATATACTTCCTGCACATCTCCACCACCGCCCTGTCTATCTCCACTATTTTCACCTTCTCTGGCTTGTGTTTCAATGCTTCCCTTGCTGCTCCTCCATCTCCCCCTCCTATTATCAGTATTTTCTTAGGAGAGGGATGCATCATCATGGGGACATGAACGAGCATTTCATGGTAGAAAAATTCATCTGCCTCGGTGAACTGAATTTTTCCATCTATCACAAGCATTTTTCCCAAGGGAGTGGAGAAAATTTCTATCCTTTGCCTTCCATCATGCTCCGCAATTTTTTCCGCCTTTACCATAAAACCTGTTCCATCATGCCTTTCCACAAACCATTCCATGAATGACTCACCCTTTCACAGGATTTCCTATCTGCTTTTTGGGATATCCGGGGGGCAAGGGCTTGCTCCATATCCTTTTATTCTCTATCTTTGCTCTTGCCTCTATTTTCTCCCCCTCACCAATCACCACATCTTTAAGGTGGGCGTTCTCCTCTATAATGCAGTTATCGGCAACGATGCATCTTTCCATTCTCACTCCCTTTCCCACTCTGCAGTTGTTGTATATTATGCATGATTTGAGTATGCTTTTCTCATCAATTAAACAGGAATTTCCGACCACACTGCCCATCAATCTGCCTTTTACCTCAGAACGTCCCACCAGATTTTCAATCCCCTTCTTGGCAAGAAGAATCTCCGTTGCCTCTATGTAACTGCTTGGCCTTCCGACATCAATCCAGTAGCCGTTGAAGGTGTAGCCGAAGAAGGGCTTTCCCTCCTCGAGAATGCGGGGAAAAATTTCCATTTCCATGGAGACAAACCTTCCCTCCTCTATATAGTCCAGAACCTCATAATCCAGGCAGTAGGCACCCGCATTTATGAGATTGCTGGGTGCCTCATGGCGGGGCGGCTTCTCCACGAATTTTGTTATTCTTCCATCCTTTTTCATGTCCACCACTCCGTATTCCTCCACATTCTCCACGGGCCAGAGAGATATGGTTACCATCGCTCTCTTGCTTCCATGATACTGAATGAACTTTCTCAAGTTCAGGGAGGAGATTATATCGCTGTTGAGCACGAGAAATGTGCCGTCTATGTATTTCTCCGCATTTTTCACAGCCCCTGCTGTGCCAAGTGGCTTTTCCTCATTGTTCACTATGCCTGTGATGCCATTGGAATCGAGATACTCCTGAATCTGCTCATTTTTATAGTTGGCTGCCACTATTATCTCCGTTCCTTTAGGCAAAGAGGATATTATGTAATCCATCATTGGCTTATTGAGCAATGGAAGCATGGATTTTGCTCTGGTGTATGTAAGGGGAGCCAGCCGTGTGCCAAAACCACCCGCCAGTATCACTGCCTGCATAATCTTGAAATTGCAAGGAGTTTAAATAGATTAATGGGTATTTCAGGAAAAACAAAAATTTTTTCATATTGGAGGGTATTACCCCCATGGAGGAGGGCTATTCCATAGAGCCGGTGAAGAAGAGAATATTCACCTTTTTTGACATCTTCGCCATATGGCTGGGGGCGGGAATAAGCATAGCAGAATTCTGGGCTGGTGCTTTACTCACTCCAGCATTGCCTCTCCTGAATGCCATACTGGTGATAATCGCAGGGCATATAATAGGGAATATAGTGATGGCTCTGATAGCCATTGAAGGAGCCAGCACAGGAATGCCCACCATGGTGGTGGCGAGAGGGGCGCTGGGTGTAAAGGGCTCCATGCTCCCTTCCTTCCTTAATTATCTCCAGCTAATAGGGTGGACTGCCATAATGCTTATTGTGGGTGCAAGAGCAATGGAGAATGTTACGGGATGCTGCTATCATATATGGATTATTTTTCTCGGTGCCATAGTGACAGCGTGGGCTTTTGTAAATCCCAGAATATGGAAGAAACTTGAGAAAATTTCTGCCCTCCTTTTGCTCATACTCAGCATATGGCTTTTTTTTGTTACCATACAGAAATTCTCAATGGAGGAACTTTTCCATTATAATGCTACAGGAGATATTGGAACCATGCTTGCCCTCGACCTTGTTATAGCAATGCCCCTCTCGTGGGCTCCTCTCATAGCAGATTATTCGAGATTCGGGAAAAGCAATAGACATGCTGCCTGGGGAACATTTCTGGGGTATTTCCTCTCCAGCTCCCTTTTCTACATCATAGGGAGCATGACCAATGCAGCCATAGGGGAGAGTGATCCCATAGGAATAATCGTCTCCTATGGAGTGGGCATACCCGCCATGATGATAATTGTATTCTCAACAGCCACCACCACCTTCATGGATGTCTATTCTGCAGCCATCTCCTTCAAAAATATAAATCCCGGAGCCAATGCGAAGATGCATATTCTGCTTGTGGGAATTGCCGGAATAATAATAGCAATGCTTCTCCCCATGGAGAAATACGAGAGCTTCCTTCTCCTCATAGGTGGCGCCTTTGTTTCCCTCACCGCCATAATGATTGCCGACTATTTTGTGGTGAAAAGGGGATATAAAGCGGAGGAACTGCTTAAGGAAGGTGGCGAATACTGGTACAGCAGCGGTTACAATCTGGCTGGAATGGCGATATGGTTCATCGGATTTTTGTTTTACATTCTGGTAGCCATGGAGGGAATAATGGGCTATACCATCCCATACTTCTCCAGATTTGGCTATCTCGCTGGCTCCTCCATTCCAACCTTCCTGCTTGTATTCTTCCTCTACTGGTTGATATGCAGGAAAAGGTAGTATAAAAACAAGCGACGAATCCCTCGAAATCAAGGGCGTTATAATGCCATGCTATTCTCATCTCCATCGGTTACCTTTTCCATACCAAGTTTATCAACCCTTCCTGCATCATGTCCAGTATTATTGATTATCATTAACAAACTAGCAAGAAATCCCTTGCCTTTAGGCCAGGGATGAATTGCTCTCAT
>CAZWEL010000015.1:0-13243 GCA_964632955.1 uncultured Thermoplasmatales archaeon
ACCTGGGCTGGGACTGGGTGGATGAGAAGACGGTGCAGGAATGGGTTTTGCTTGGCGACCCCAGTTTAAAAATGGGAGGGTATCCGTAGATGGCATGGGAACGTGTATAACGACATTCCTCCATCCCTCTTATTTTCTTCCATTTTTTCGCAGGGGTAGAATGATTCCTCATAAAAATGAGTTAAGAATTTTTTGTGAGATAATATTCATCATCTCTATTTTCAATAAAAGTAAAGAAAAGTGCTCCCGTCGGGATTTGAACCCGAGTCTTCGGCTCTCCTCAGCCCCTTTCTTTGAGGATGAAACATCTTTCTTCCCAAGAAAGGGGTTCCTCGAAAGGCCGAAATGATTGGCCGGGCTACACCACGGGAGCACATAGCCCCGGGCAGATTCGAACTGCCGTCGTGGGATATCCTCGGGGTTCAATACTCACCAAATCCCACCAAAGTCCCACATGCTTGACCACTACACCACGGGGCTACACTTGGCAGTGCTTATATACAAACTCGTATTTAACTTTTAATGGTTGAAGCAGGAGATGAAGTGGAAATAAGGAAGGGAAAAAGAATTTATCGAGGCATAGTTATGCCTCATCACATTTTCAGCGATAAAAACATAATAGTTATAAAGCTGCCCAGTGGCTACAATATGGGAGTGGATAAAAGAGAGTGCGAGATAAAGGTGATAAGGAAGAGAAAGGAAACAGAGAAAAAAACAAAACCCATAGAATTTGATAGAAAAAAGCCCACCATTGCCATAATCGGCACAGGAGGCACAATAGCAAGTTATGTAGACTATAAGAGCGGTGCTGTCCATCCTGCTGCTACCTCAGAGGAGCTGGCATATTCAATTCCTGAAATTTTCGAGATATGCAATGTTGAGGCGGATATGTTATTCCAGAAGTTCAGTGAAAATATCACACCTTCTGACTGGCAGAGAATGGCGAGAAGAGCGAAAAAGCATCTTGATGAAGGAAAGCCCGTTATAATAGCCCACGGCACCGACACCATGGCTTATTCATCTGCAGCCCTTTCCTTCATGTTCAGAAAACTGCCTTCATCCATTATATTTGTGGGCAGTCAGCGTTCTTCCGATAGACCCAGCAGTGACGCCTTCCACAACATGATGGCTGCAGCCAGAGTGGCAACCACAGACATGGCAGAGGTGGTGGTGACAATGCATGGAGATATTTCTTCAAAAAGGATTCTCATTCACAGAGGAACAAAGGTGAGAAAGATGCATTCATCTAGGAGAGATGCATTTCTTTCAATAAATGCTCAGCCTCTTGGCTATGTTGATGGGAATAAAGTTGTGTTTGAAAAGAGTTATAGAAAGGGAGAAGAGGAGGAAGCAGTACTCAAAACAAAACTTGAAAAAAATGTTGCCATGTTATATTATTATCCAGGCATGAGTAAAGAGGATTTTGAAAGAATTGTTGAGGGAAAGAAAGGGGTAGTAATAGCAGGAACAGGACTTGGGCATGTGAATGAGAAGCTGGTAGGGGAGATAAGAAAATTAACAAGAGATGGAATCCCTGTTGTTATGACTACGCAATGTTTATGGGGTAGTGTCAATCTCAATGTTTATTCCACGGGAAGAAAATTAACAAGAGCAGGAGTCATACCTGGTCGTGATATGCTTCCCGAGGTAGCATGGATAAAACTCATGTGGGTTCTTGCCAACGAAAGTAATGTAGAGGAAGCAATGGTAAGGAATATTGCAGGAGAAATTTCTGAGAGGAGAGCAATAAAGGATTTTGTGGTTTAGTCATTCGAGAGTTGCACGCAAAAAAATTTATATTAGCTTACAATAAGCCATTTATGAGACTAAGATATGTTGCAGTGTTGCTGTTACTGCTGATGCCCTATGCCTCCGCCTCCCTACAAAAACCCAACTGGAGTGTGGGTGATTACTGGGTTTATAAAGGCACATATGATGTTCATCAGAATATAGAGTATGGCAATGGCTCTCTTGATGTAAGTGTTAACTCAAATAATGTTGAATTCAGGATAAAAGTTGAAGATGTGGAGGTAAAAAGGGTTGATGGAAAACTTGTTGGATGTTATAGAACATCTCTCAATGCCACTTTGCCGGGTCAATTCACGGCTAGCGGAACAATCATAAATCCTGTTACTGGAAAGGAAGAGGACATAGACCTTCAGGGAACCTTTGATCTAAAAATAACCGGAGCAATATACTTCACCACAAAAAATCTTTCTGTTGTGAGCAATGAGAATGCAGTTATTATAAATCTCTCCACCAATATACCTCTCTCTGATTTACTTGGAATAACTCCTGGCGGAAAATATAATGTAAAGGCGGAATACTCACCTTCCCTTGATTTCATGAAGTTTCCCGTAAATGAAGGAGAGGAGTGGGAGGCAAGCTCCTATGCAACTCTCTATTATGAAGAATATAAAACGGGAGGAGAGGTAACCTTTTCCTTTGAATGCATCAAGAGAGATGGGGATATCTATATTGTAAAATCAAATTACAACCCATTTGGGCAGATTATTGCCATCAACAATACCTATATGTTCTGGAACGCAGAAAAAGGCATGATTGATCAGTGGCGTATTACAGGAGAGGGACAAAGTTTGATAATTCAGCTGGTAGATTATAAATATGAAGGAAAGCAAAATGCACCTCCATCTGCCGCCATAGATTACTCTCCAAAGGAACCTAAGGTGGGAACAAAAATACTTTTTGAAAGCAAGAGCTCTGATTCTGATGGCATGATTGTATCCTATTACTGGGATTTTGGTGATGGAAGCAACAGCACACTGCAAAGTCCTTCTCATACCTATACTAAGAAGGGAACTTATCATGTAACCCTTACAGTGATGGACAATTATGGTGAGGAAGCGACAAAAACAATAACAATAAATGTCTCATCTTCTGGGGGAAGTTCTCCGGGATTTGGTATAGCACTTATAGCCATAGCCATAATGCTTGTGTTCATAAGGAGAAAAATTAGGTAATTTTAAATAGAAACATCCAATTATACTGAAAAAAGGAAGGGTATGCATGCAATATGATTTATTACTTCAGAGACCTAAACTTACAATTTTTCTTTTCACAGTGGTAACTCTGATTATCTCTTCTCAGGCGATCAATGTTGTGATAACATCTGATATAGAGGTTTATATGCCTGAAGGACAGCCAAGCGTTAACCTTTTAAACACTATAAGAAAGGACTGGCCCATTGACTCCCTCATGATTTATACCGAGGCAGATAATATAACCGATATTTCTACCCTAAAGGAAATGGATAGCATGGAAACTGCTCTGAATCCAGAGCCGGGCGCAGGAGATGGAGTGGTATATACAGCCAGCATAGCATCTCTCGTAAAGGATATAAGCGCCAATTTTCCCGTTGCTTTGCTAAGAAAAGACGAGATACCTAACAATCAGTTTTATGTGAATCTCCTGATAAATCAGATACCTGACGAAATAAAATATCAGATGGTATCACATGATTACAAAAATGGAGTGATAATTGTAACCACCTACAAGGATGCTGATGTGGATACATTGCTCAATGATAAGGTATATCCGATATCCAGCTCCACCACAAATATGAAAGCATTTCCCACGGGGATGATAACCCTCTATAAAGAGACGATTTATTGGATAATGGACAGAATTTATATGGTGGGGATAATATCATTTGCCATCCTTCTTTTAGTAATATATGCATTTCACAGAAACATAAAAACATCCCTAGTGGCAATCGCCCCTGTTCTTTACTCTGTAGGATTAACCTTTGGGACCATGGGAATGATGCCTGTGGAGTTCGCTCCCACCGTAATAGCAGTTCTTCCCTTGCTTGGCGCACTGGGGATAGCATATTCCCTGCATATGATAAATTATTTTATAGAGGTGATGAAAGAAGGCAGGGAGAAGGCTGTCAAAAAAATGATCGGAACAACAGGGAGGGCTGTTTTTCTTTCTGCAATAACAACGGTAGTGGGCTTTGCATCTCTTATAACATCTGAAATGCCTCCCATAGCAAACATGGGACTTGCTTTTGTTATAGGAGTTCTCTATGCTTTTATATCCACCATGATTCTTATACCTGCATTTCTTCTCGCTCTTCCTCCTGAAAGAACCATTGAAATGAAGTGGAATTCTCTGGCAAATCTCACCAGATATAGAAAACAGATTTTTCTCGTACTTTTTGCCGTTTCCATTCTTTCTCTCGCCGCCTTTCCATATGTTTCCTCAAAAACTTCCGTATGGGAAATGATGCCTCATAAAATGAACAGCTATCAGAAAATGATGGAATATTCGGAAAAATTTGGTGCAGGACAATCTGGCGTAATACTTGTCAATACTTCACCCGATGGCCTTCTCGAACCAACCATACTTGAAAAACTTGATGAGATGGAAAAAATAATAAATACAGGAGTGGATAATACCTCAGCCTATTCAATCGTTGATGTAATAAAAAGGATGAATGGAGGAAGAATACCAAGGACGAGAGAGGATGTGGAGCGAACTGTTTCTAAACTCCCCGAAAAATACAATGTGATGATGCTCACAAAAGATAAAGAAGGCAATTACCTTTATAACAAAACTCTCATATATGTGGAGATGCCGATAATGCCTCTTGACAAAACCAGAATCGAAGTGGCATCTGTAAATCAGATAACCTCCCAGTATGATGGAGAATTGAATAATGTCAACATCTCGCAACTTGCTGGATTGGCTGCCATGACGGTGGAACTCAATGATATGCTGATGGAACAGCAGATGAGATTCATGTTTATTTCTCTTATCCTTGTCTATCTATGTCTCCTCCTCGTTTTCCGTTCTTTTAGATATGCCTCCTTTACAATGGTACCAATCATCCTCCTTCTGGTGTGGCAACCCGGCATCTTTGTTCTTCTCCATATCCCTCTTAACATCTCCACCATGACCGTTTCCTCCATAGTGATTGGCGTGGGCATAGATTTTGCTGTTCATATAACAGAAAGGGTTAGAGAGGAAATGAAAACAAAAAGCGGACTTAGAGCCATAAAGATTGCACTGAGCAGAAAAACCCCATCACTTGTGGAAGCAACGGTGGCTCTGGTGGCTGGCAGTGTACCTATCTTCTTGATGGAATATGAGATGATATCCCAGTTCATTATCATGGTTCTTGTGATGCTTGCCATTGCATGTCTGGCATCTGTTCTTACACTTGCCTCCTTTTATTCTATAAGAAATGGAAAATTACTTGAGGAAATCAGATGAAGAAACCCATTCCATTATTGCCGGCAATATCAGAACGGCAGATATAAAGGCATAGAATATTGCTATGGAAACTGCCATTCCGAACATTCTAAGGGGAGGGAGGAAGGAAAAGGAAAGCAACCCAAAGGCGGAAATAGTCGTTAATGCGGAGCCAAGCAGGGCAGGTCCGGTGGAATATATCACCTTTTCCTCATCCCTTTCCTCTATGAATCTGTGCATTATATGGATGCTGTAATCAATGCCAAGACCCACGGCAAGAGAAGTGACGGTTATGGTGGTGATTGTAAGAGGAATGCCGAGGATAGCCATTGTTCCCATTATCCATATGGCAGAGAGAATGACAGGAACGGTGGAGATCAAACCAAGAAGAAAGGATTTTCCCTTCATGTAGAAGACGAATATTAGAATAATCATGGAGAGGAGAAGGGTTATTATAAGGGACTCCATCTGGCTGCTGCGAAATGCCTTCAGAATGATATAGCCACTTATCACTCCCCCGCTTATGATAACATTTCCCATATTTTGCATTGGCGCCACATCTTCCTTTAACTGGCTGTATAGCAGGGTTATATTTTCCTCTGTTTTTCCCGTGTTTGTTTTCACCCTTATCAAACATTCATCATAACCCCTGTGCAGGAATCTTCTCGCATCGGAGGGAGAAATGCTGTAAAGAAGTCCGTATAGTTCCTGAATCTCTTTCCATGTGGTGCTTTCTCTGGGCAGATCTTCTTCAAAATATTTTTCATATAATTTTGCAAAACTTTCATTGTATCTCGTATCATAGGTAGATTTGGTGGCGTAATCTCGCATTAAGGAAAGAATGGAGGTGATTCCATACTCTGTCACATATCTATCGTCCTTTATGTTATCTTCCACCTCCTTTATTTTCTTCAGAATGGAAGGAGATGATATATTGCCCTGTATCACCACAACTGCTTCCTCTCCCTGAATTACCTTAAAATGGTTAATCATGTATTTTATATCTTTAGAAATATCCATCTTTTCCGGAAGAAAGTTGGTGATGTTAAACTCTGCTTCTATTCCTCTTGCTGAATAAGCCATTATCAATGTGATGAGGATTGCAAATATAATGATGCTTCCCCTGTATTTTTTTATTGATATGGCAATTTTTTTCAAAGATGTTTTCCTCTTCTTCCCTCCCTCATATGACATCAGAAAAAGCATTATGAAGAAGCATGAGAATATGGCGAAGGAACTCATCAATGCAAAATGCTGAAGGGTGGGTATATCGGATATGATATTGGAGAGAAATGCTATTGTGGTGGTGATGGCGGAGAGAAGGAGGGAGATAAAAACGCTTCCCACTGCTTTTATTTCATTTTCCTCATTTATTCTCCTACGAATGTGTATGGCATAGTCGATGCCTAGTCCCACCATGAGAACGGGTATGCTGGTTATGAGAGGATCAAAGGAATAACCCATGAGGGAGCCAAAGCCCATCATCCATATGATTGTGAGTAGAAGACCCAGCAAACTCATGAGCATATCCCTCACACTTCTATAGGTAAAGGCAAGCACCATGATGAGCAGGAGGAGGGAGAGGGGAAGCAGGAGAGAGAGGGAGCGAGTATTCTCCTTCATTATGTTTGTCAGAATGGTTTCTCCACCAAGCACGGAAACATGCAAATTCTCATCATCTCTCTCCATTATTCCGTACAATATGCTCTCATTTTCCTTTGCTGCTTTCTCATCCAAAAGAAGAGATCCATTGAGGGAAATGCTTATTATTGCTGCCTCCGCTTTCTCTCCATCAAAATCTTCAGAAAGAAGGAGGGCAATATACCGGCGGGGGAAGAAGGGAAGGATGAGCAGAGATTTTATATCCTTGTTATCCACATTTTTCATCGCCATTATCTTGTTTTCATAATCATGGGTGGAGATGTTGCCGATGGAGAGAAATATGGAGGAGAGGACATCTGCTATGCTGAAGGGCTCTATGCTGATATTTTCATAAACTCTTTTTTCAATCTCCAGCATTTCAACAAGATTTTTCTTATCCAGAATGTTACCATTTTTTGCTATCACAAGAGATGGTACAGGATATTCATTGCTGTACTCATTTTTTATCCTCTCATTTGTTTTCACCACTATGTTGCTGGGTGTGAAGCCTTTCTCATCAAACTCATATTTTATACCTTTTATTGATATGATGGAAATAAAGAGGAGAGTTATGAGAATTATTGCAAATATGCCCTTCTTCCTGTTTTTAATTATAAAGCTTCCTACATCCACAATGCTAATTGGAAAACAATATTTAATTGATTTGAGGTAGCGCCCCGGCCGAGATTTGAACTCGGGTCACGGGCTCTCGGCAAAGCCTTTGGAGATAGCATCGTTCCAAAGGGGCTTTTCGACAGGCCCGTATGATAACCACTACACTACCGGGGCTCAAAAAGAGAATAGGTTTTTTATTAAAATATTTTGCCACCTTTATTCACTATCAAACAATCTTCTTCTTGAGGGTTATAAGATACATGGTGGTTACAATGAGGGCTGCTATTGCTGAGGGAGAAACAGGGAAAAACAATGCCACTGCCATGCCCGCAGATCCTGCAAGAAGGGCAAAAAAGCCGGAGAGTATGAATACCCACCATATGCCGCCTGCCACCCTGTTGGCTGCTGCTGCAGGGGCTATAAGCATTGCATATACCAGGATGGCGCCCACCGCCTTCATCGATATGACTGTGGCAACTGCTATGGTGGACAAGAGAATAATGTTCATCCATGAAGTTTTTATTCCACTCACCTCCGCCCCCTCCTCATCGAAGGAGATGAAAAGAAATTCTCTGGCAAAGACAAGATAGATTGCTATAATTATTATGGTGAAGGTTGCCATCATCAGAATGTCATCATTTGTAAGCAGAAGAAGATCTCCAAACAAAAGCCCCCATACTCTTGCTGCCTGCTCCTTTATGAGGGAGATGAAAAGGACTGCAAGACCCATCGAAAAGGCGAAGGAAATGCCTATCGCAACATTTGTCTGCTTTGCTTTTGATGCCGATACAGCAATGAATATGGCGAAGAGAATTGCCCCCATGAAGGGATCTATTTTTATAAATGACTCCATGGCAATAAAGAGGGCTGCTCCAGCTAGGGCAGCATGAGCTGAGCCAGCCACAAGAAATGGAACATCCTTGAATATGGTGAAGGAGCCAGCGAGGGAGGAATTGATGGCGAGAAGAATGATCGCCAGAATTGCCCTTATTATAAAATCATCCAGCATGTTCATCACCTATCAATGGATGGCAGTATCCCTCCTCACATCTCACAATCTGAATATCTGCTCCGTAGGTAATCCTTAGATTTTCAGGTGTTAGTACCTTCTCGGGTGTTCCCCATGAAATGCATTTTTTGTTAAGAAGAACAACCTTTTCTATCTGGTGGAGGAGCGGGTTTATATTGTGAACAACCACAACAATTTCAACTCCCTTTCTTTTCTCCTCCTTCAGAATTTTCACCATCATGTTTCTGCTGGGAACATCCACGGCATTGAAAGGTTCATCAAGGATAAGGAGGCGCGGTTTCTTAGCCAGGGCGCGGGCGAACATTATACGCTGCTGCTGCCCCTGACTGAGAGCCGAAAATTTTCTTTCCCAGAGATGAGATAGCCCCACCTTCTCCAGCGCCTCCCTAGCATTACTTATCTCTTCTTGGGTGGGAAATCTTTTGCTGGATGAACCCATTATCATTATATCTTTCACCCTTATGGGAAAATGTTTTGCTATCTTTTCTCTCTGTGGCATGTATCCTATAAACCTCCTTGCCTTTTTGGGCTCCTCTCCAAAAACCCTTATTATTCCCTTGTCTGGCTGGAGCATTCCCACTATGAGCTTCACAAGTGTTGATTTTCCTGAACCATTGGGACCCATAATAGCAACAAATTCATTTTCGGTTATGAAGGAAACATCTTCCAGCGCCGCCTTCCCATTGTATGAATAGCTGATGTTTTCCACTTCAATCATTTTCTCCTCCTGCATTCATATAACACAAATCCTTCAACGAATATAAGAAAGAGGAGGGAAATAATCAATCCAACAGTCCACATATTGCTTTTTTCATTAGCCAGAGAGGAATTTTTGGAGGATAGGATTTCCATGGTGTTGTGATAGAATAGAGATAAATAGCTTTCTCCTCCCACAGCAAATCTTACATATGCAATACTGCAGTTGGTATCTTCTGCAATCTGGCGAGCCATATCTCCCGCCTTTGCATTTTTGAGAAACTCCGGCACAAGAATCATGATATAATCTCCCTTTTTCAATCCCATTTCCACTTCCTGCAGTTTCTGAATATCCACATTTGCACTTCCCTCGGTAAGAAGAATCTCACTGGCATTCATTCCTAGATTTTTTGCTATATAGCATACTCCAGGCACCATTGCCACCACCCTTTTGCCATAAATTCCTCTTTCCTTTGCCAATTCAATGCTTACATCCTCCGCATTTTTTACTGAGTTTATGAAGATGTAGAGATTATTTTCCAATTCATCTTTTTTCTCTGGCATCATCTCTTCCATTTTCTTTTCAATGGTGATGGCAATGGCTATGGAATTATTCACTTCCATCCAGTAGCCATGGGGGTTATCTTCAAAATCTCCAAAATTAAGCAGGGTTGCCCCATTCTTTTCGTAATCCTCAAAATCCACATAGTTGCCATTGTAATTTTTTATTATGTCCCTTTCATAGGAGAGGAGGTTGGAATTGGCAAGAACTATAAGATCTGCTTTTTTTATCCTTTCAATATCATCGGTGGTGAGGGAAAATGAATGGGGATCGGAGGCAGGAGGAAGTATTATGGATGTGTTGATAGCATTTCCTCCTATCTCTTTAACTATTGGCTCAAAATCGGGCATGGAAATAACTACATTTAAACCACTGGCGGAAGGAAACAGAAGCACCAGAAAAATTATTAACCATCTCATTTTGGTATCTCCTTTCCACATGGACATACCGTGTAGTTAAAACGTTTCTCTATCATTTCCACCACTTCATCACCTATAAATGCATCTATTTTTTCTGCTTCCTCACACGCCCTATAGGCACTCATGGAAAAATTGGCAGCAAAAAAACTCTCCATTATGCGATGTTTTCTTATCATCTTCTTTGCCACCTCCTTTCCTTTTTCATTGAGTATAAATCCCTTTCTCTCCATATAAGTTCCATATCCCATTGATGCAAGATTTTTAAGCATATGTTGAGCAGTTGACTTACTGATATTGAGTGCTTTAGATATATGGGTTGGACCAACCAGAGGTATTCCCTCCTCATATGCCCTGTAAATTTCCTTCATATATTTATGCATGTTCTACCCCCCAAACTTTGTTAGTATAATAGAACTATTTTATAAAATTTTCTTAAATGCAACACATCATAATTAAAAATCTTTAAAAGTAGTTCAATGATTCAAAATGGATGCAAGGATTAAAGGCGGTGGCGATCATTCTTCCAGTATTTTTTTTAATATTAGTTCTAGGAAAAGTTGATGGAGAGGTGGTTTTATCCCTTGAAATTCCCGATGAATATGCTGGTATTGATGAAAATTTAACAGCATATCTCAATATCACCCCTGATAGAAATATAAGTGCAGTTCAGTGCAACATTACCTTCAACCCCAGCATCCTTGAGGCAATTAAAATAATAAAAGGAGATGTCTTTGATATGCTTGCCGATGAACTTATAGCAAATTTTACCCTCATTGATAATGACACTGGAACCATAAACAATATTGTTGCCTTCTCCTTCAATTCCATCAATGAATCGGGCAATATTGTGAAGATAATCTTCAAAACACATGGGGAAGGATATGCTAACATAAACATATCGGATTTTCTTATTTCAGATGAAAACAGCAATGAAGTAGATGGCATATCTATAAATGACAGCATTGTTGTGGATGCCACCCCCCCTTCAATAAAAATAAATGTGAAGCCATCCGTTCAAATGTCTGGCGGAAATGTGAACATCTCCGCTTTAATAGAAGATGAAACTGGGATAAAGGATGTGAGGATAAATATTTCTTATCCTGATGGAGGCATTAAAAATTACAGCATACTTGAGAATAAAAGTGGAAACATCTTCTATTCCAATCTCAGTTATAGTACTCCTGGAAAATACGAATTTTATGTATATGCCATGGATTTTGCCGGAAATACCAACAGAAGTGAAATGTCATCCTTTAACATATATGAGGAAAATATTCCCCCTGTGATGCCACATAATCCATCTCCATCAAATGGAAGCATTGATATTCCGCCGGATACAACATTATCATGGCAATGCACTGATCCAGATGGCGACTCAATAACCTATGACATCTATTTCGGGGCATCTCCAAATCCTCCTTTAGTAATCAACAATCAATCATCTTCTTCCTATACTCCTCCTTCATTAAGTTATTCAACAACCTATTACTGGCGCGTGGTTGCGTGGGACGAGCACCAGGCTAAAAATACAAGCCCAGTATGGCATTTCACCACCAAGGCAAATAGTGAGCCTGGGAAGCCAACATTAACAGGGGCAATATCTGGGTATACTGGCTTATCTATAATTTTCTATGCTGTAGCAACAGACCCTGATGGAGATAGAATAAGATACGGTTTGGATTGGAACAATGATGGCATAGTTGATGAATGGACTTTATTCTATAACTCGGGCACAACAGCAAGCGTAACTCATGTGTGGAACAGCGAGGGAACATATTATGTTAAAGCCGTGGCAGAGGATGAATATGGATTGCAGGGAGAATGGAGCGAGGCAAGAGCCATCATCATAACTCAGTATTCTCCTCCGAATCAACCTCCTACAGTGGAAATAACCTCTCCATCCAATGGCTCAACTGTTTCCGGTATAGTGGAAATTCAGGGAATCTCAAATGATCCGGATGGAATCGTTGAAAGGGTGGAAGTAAAAATAGATAATGGAGGTTGGAATGAAGCCGAGGGAACAACATCATGGCAGTATGAATGGAATACCTCCTCTGCCCTCAATGGAGAGCATGTCATATATGCGCGATCATATGATGGCAGCGATTACAGCAATATTGTTTCAATAAGGGTTATAGTAAACAATGCTCCATTGCCATCAAATAATCCCCCAAATGTTGAAATAACATCGCCAGAGAACGGAAAAAAATTCAAAGACGATTTTACGGTGCAGGGAATAGCATGGGACAGGGACGGAAATGAGAGCATTGTTAAGGTGGAAATAAGAATAGATGATGGAGAATGGAAGGAAGCAAATGGAAAAACAGTGTGGAGTTATAGTGTGTCTATTTCCAGCATGACCAGTGGGGAGCATGTGATATACGCTAGAAGTTATGATGGTAAAGATTACAGCAACATGGATATGATAACCTTCTATGTCCAAATGGAGGGCGGAGGGGGCGGCTATCTTATATACATCATTGCTGTCATCATTGCTGCTTCACTTTTTGCAATTCTTGGATTAATTTATAGCAGGAAGAAAGGAAAGAAAAAGGTGGTAGAAGCCAGGGAGGAGAAGAAATGTTTTGTGTGCCTCGGCAAATTCAAACCCAACTCAAAAATAATAAAATGCGAATGTGGAGCACTCTTCCATAAAAGCTGTGCTGAGAGGGTCAAAACATGCCCCAACTGCGGAAGAAAGCTGGTATAGAAAAGAAAACTTTTTTTAAGGAAACTACGATATAACCTTGGAGGCTACAAAAATGAAGGGAAAAATACTGGCAATATGTGTGGTGGCGCTTTTTGTGGCAGGTATGCTAACACCTGTCATGGGAAGTTCCACCAGTAAGGTGGAAATAAAGGTGAGGAAATTCGTAGACAACAGACCCATCGTTCCAGTGCTTACGGAAAAAGGAGTGCAGATAACTTATTCTGTTGGCTTCGATGTAAAAGGAAAACCACCGGGAGTTGGTAAGGATAAGGCACCAACGGTTATGATTACAAATCCCGAAGATGGTGCAACTGTTTCTGGCACTGTAACAATTACTGTGACAGTGGAGGATA
>CAZWEL010000016.1:0-12956 GCA_964632955.1 uncultured Thermoplasmatales archaeon
GCGAAATATATCGCCCATATCATTCCTCCACCCCCTTGAGATTGTTCATTATTCCGCTCAGCTCGGCTCCCACCTTGAACCCGATGGCTATGTATATTACTGGAATGATTCCAGCACTGAAAAGCATGCCCACATTTCCAAGAGGGAGAAAATTTTGCAGGAAATAGGATGCGAAAACCAATCCAAGCAATCCCATGATGATAAAGACGAAGCCTGCGATGCTTTCCGTTATGGAAATGCGATGCTCTTTAAGGAAATATTTTGGATATGCCACCATCATAAGGAGAAAGCCTGAGGCAATGACGGAGCCGCCAGGGAAGCCGCCGCCCGGTGTGAGATGCCCGTGGATGAATATATATCCTCCTGTTAGCAGAATAAATGGAAGAACGATTTTCGAACCCTCCTTAACTATCAGATTTGCCTCTCTCCTTTTCCTTTTTTCATGAAGAGCATAGAGCAGCATGGAGACACCTGTGGATGCGGTGAAAAGAATTGTCACCTCTCCAAGGGTATCAAAGCCACGATATTCCACAACTATGGCAGTAACGGCATTTATTGCTCCTGTCTCATTTTTGGTATTATCCAGATAATGTTCGGTAACGGTTTCATTAGCCATTCCTCCTTCCACAGGATTGGTGTAATAATAATCGCTGCTGCTGTAATCATAGGTTTTCACGAAAGTGAAGGCATATATGATGCATGAGAATAATAATGCTGCCAAGATTATCCCCGCTGCCCTTCTCATTTCTCCCACCTCTCGGTTCTTCCTATGGAATATACGAATATTGCCATTGTAAGCCCTGCTCCTATCGATGCCTCCGTTATAGCCACATCCGGAGCATGAAGCATGAGAAACATTATTGAAACAACAAGACTTGCTATGCCAGCCGAGATGGCTGATGAAATCAAATCCTTTGCCTCAACAGCATATATGGCGGCGAAGAGGGCAAGTAGAGCCATAACCCATGCTATTATGCTTTCAATCATTTTTCCCTCTCCTTATATTTATCCACAATGCTTTTCTCCCATAGTTTTACGCCAGCATTATAAGAAGCCCTCGCCAGAGCACTCGCCCCTACAGGAGCTGTAAGCACAACAAAGAGGGCAATTATGAGTAATTTAACCATCCATTGTAAGTCCATAAAACCTATGCCAACAAGGAAGGAGAGAACCCCAAGCGTTGTCGTCTTGGTGGATGCCTGCATCCTGTTGTAGAGGTCAGGCATTCTTACAAGTCCTATAGTTCCAAAAAGAAAGAAAAGGCTACCAACAAAGACAAATGCCATTCCAATATATTGAAGCAGTTCCTCAATCATAATCCTCCCTCCAGATATCTTGCTATGGCAATTACCCCCACAAAAGCGAGTATGGCATAAACTAGTGCAACATCAAGATAGATAAATCTTTCAGAAATATAGGCGACGAGGACGAGTAAAGCAGTTGTTATATTTGTTAAGGTATCGAGAGCCACCGCCCTGTCAGAAGCAGATGGTCCCATCAGCAATCTATATGTGCCAAGGAAAATGGATATGATAAGTATTCCCATTATTATATACATGAATATCATGAAAAAACACCTCTCAGCAATCTTTCAAATCTGCCCTTGATAATTTCTCCTGCTTTCTCCGCCTCCTTCTCCTTCACATCAACCCAGTGGATGTATGCTTTATCATCCTCATAATCTATTGTCATTGTTCCAGGTGTTAGGGTAATGGCATTTCCAAGGAAGAGCTTTGCGGAGGGCTGTTTCAATTTTGTCCTCACCTCCACTATTCCAGGATTTATTGGCAATCTGAGAGAGAGAACTATTCTTGCCATGTTCAGATTTGCCTTCACCATCTCCCACAGAAAAACGAAGAAGAAGGCAATGAAATACGCCACCCTTCTTGGATGTAGATACCCAATGCCCATTCCTTCAAAATGTCCATGGGTCAAAATTGAAACCGTTATGGCGACAATTAATCCAACAAAAAATTCCTGAATGAAACTCTGCAAGGATGTGCCCGGCTGGTATATGAGCCCGAGCCATATCACCAGCAGCAATATCACCAGATATGGAATGGATTTATTTTTCGAACCCACTGTATCACAGATAAAGTTAAATAGAACAGATATATAACTATTTTGTTTGAAATCAGAACCAAAATGGATAGAAAAGATAAAGTGATACTGGAGCTGCTTTCAAAAAATGCCCGCATTCCATATTCTGAAATAGCAAAAAAACTGGGTATATCTGAAACAGCCGTCAGGAAAAGAGTGAGGAAACTCGAGGAGAAGGGAATAATAGAGGGCTATACCCTCAGAATAAATCCTGTAAAAATAGGATATAAGAGCATAGCTCATGTAGGTATAGACACAGACCCAAATTCATTTCTTAGTGTGGCATGCAAACTTAAGGAAATGAATGCCATAAAATGTGTGGCTATAACTTCCGGAGGACATATGATAATGGTGGATGTATGGGCAAGGGATAGCGAGGAACTTACAGAAATTCTTGAGGAAATAAAGAGGATAGAGGGTGTTAAAAAGGTGAATCCCTCCGTAATCCTTGAGATGCTGAAATCAAAGTGATATCTTCACTTTCTCATGGATTTCATATGGAATTTTGATATGTCTCCAAGTAAATAAACCCATGAATTTGGCAGGGACTATAACATCTCCCTTCACCGTTACATTAACATTTCCACGCATGAAAAGTTTTTTTGTGGGCTCCGTTAGATTGAGAGTGCTGAAGATAAAGGAGAAGGTGTGATTGCTCAAACCATGCTTTATTATGAAATGGGGCTTCTCCCCCTCCCCAACAAATTCATTTTCTATATAAACGCGATAATTTATATAATCAACCTCTATGGATGTGCTTTCTGGATTTTTGATGGAAAGAGAAAATCTCAGCTCATATTCATCAATTTTTCTGTAGGTAGGATAGATGCCTATTATCCTTTTCTTCTCTATTTCAAGAGATTTTGCAGCATCGTAAACAAGAATAAGATGGATTAAAACACCTGCAATTATTACAACAGTAATTATCAATCTGGCTCTTTTCAGTATCTTTTTCCACTCTGCCTTCATTTTTCTCTTTTTACAGCAAATTCAGCCATCTCTATGAGTTTATTTTTCGCCTCACTTTCTTTTATGGGAGTGATCGCTTCAACTGCTTTTTTGGAAAATTCCATAGCCATATTCTTTGCATAATCAATGGCTCCGGTTTCCTTAAAAATTGATATTATCTCCCCTATCTCCTTCTCCGTCGCCTCTTTATTTCCATAATTCGCCAACTCTCCATGCTTCTCCAAAGCATGAAGATATATCAGTGTTTTCTTCCCCTCCCTTATATCACTCCCTACCGGCTTCCCTATATCCTTTCCTATCACATCAAGGCAATCATCCCATATCTGAAAAGCCATTCCGAGATTTAGTCCATATTTCCTCATCGCCTCAATTTCCTCTTCACTTCCTCCGCCCACCATCGCTCCCCCCATGGCGGCATGCTCAAACATTCTTGCCGTCTTCTTTTCAATCATCTCCAGAAATTCTTCCTCGCCCACTCTTTCTCTTCCCTCAAAAGAAACATCCATCTCCTGCCCCTCGCATATCTCCTTAGCCATTATTGCGAGGTTTCGGGTAAGTTTTTTGCATGTTTCCGCATTTTCTGTATAGGAAAGGATTTCAAATGCCTTCGCAAATAAGGCATCTCCAGCCAGAATTGCTCTATTCTCTCCGAATTTTTTGTGGACAGATGGTTTCCCTCTTCTCTCCTCATCCATATCCATTATATCATCATGTATGAGAGTGAATGTATGTATTATTTCAAGAGCGACAGCAAGAGGTATGGCATCCATCAAGTCCCCGCCAACTGCCTCACAAGAAAGGCATGCTATTATGGGCCTCAACCTCTTTCCTCCAGCAGATGGAAGATACCTCACCGCTTCATATAACAAACGGGGTTCCTTTTCATATAGATAGTTCTCTATCGCCTTATCCACTGCTTCTCTTATCTCTACAACGTCCATATCTCCACCTCTCTCAACTCCTCAGGATTTTTACATCCAGTGAGAAACATCGCCGCCTTAAAAGAGCGCATGAAAACCTCCATCTTATCTTCTATTGAATCACATGTCAAGAATACGGAGGCTGCTCCTGCAGCATCTGCCCCTATGGCAATGGCTCTGGCAACATCCAAGCCATGCCTTATTCCTCCTGTTGCTATTAAAGAAATCCCCGCATCGTGGCATATGTCTGCTATTTCCATAATGGAATAGGGTGTTGGAATCCCCCAGTCCCAGAATATTTTCCCCATCTCCTCCTGAATTTTGTCACCCCTCATCATCGCCCTGTAGGCTTCAACGGCTGAAAAGGAAGTACCTCCTGCTCCTCCCACATCTATACCTACAATATCTGTATTGAGAAGACGTTCAGCCACCTCTCTGGAGATGCCTGCCCCCGTTTCTTTTACTATCACAGGCGTTGCCATACTTGAGGCGATTTCGTCTATTTTTTTAATGCAACCCCTTGCATTTCTTTCTCCCTCTGGCTGAATGACCTCCTGCAAATAGTTTAGATGAATGGCAAGGACATGGGCATCGATCATCTCCACAGCCTTTGCTGCTTTCTCAACAGCATCATTCCATTCCAGCAGCTGGGGTGCACCTATATTTGCTATTCTGAGAGGAACATTATATTTCTTCACCACTGAATAACTGCCCTCCACACTTTCATCCTCTATGCCAGCACGTTGAGAACCAACCCCCATACCAATACCGTATCTCTCCGCCGCCTGAGCCAGTTTTTCATTTATTATCTCTGCTTCCTGAAAACCACCTGTCATGCCTGCTATTATTAGAGGCATGTTGATTTTTTTTCCAAATATCTCAATGGAAGTGTCGATTTCATCAATATTTATTTCGGGAAGAGCATTATGAATGAGTATGAAATCATCCCAGTAATTATAGCTGTGTTGCACGTCTCTGCCAACCGTTATCTCTATGTGCTCCTTTTTTCTATCCTTCATTTCAACCACTTTTCTTTACATTCTCCATCCATTTATAATTATTGTTATTTGATACAAAATTACTCAACCACTTCCACCTCATCTCCCACCCTTATTTTCCCTCCTTTTATAACCCTAGCAAATATACCTTCTGTTGGCATAACACATTTGCCAACAAGCCTCTTTATCTCACAATCATCATGACATTTCTTGCCTATCTGCGTTACTTCCAGCATTACCTCCCCCACCCTTATTCTGGTTCCAATCTTTAATTTGTAAAGAGTGATGCCTCTCACCGTTAGATTTTCAGCAAAATCGCCATAATTTATTTCTATACCTGCTCCTCTCATCTTTTCTATGCTCTCCTCTCCAAGCAAACTTATCTGGCGATGCCAGTTGCCAGCATGAGCATCTCCTTCTATGCCCTCCATGGTTATATTCGCCTCCCCTACCGGCTTCTTCTTCCTCCCCCTTTCCTTGCTTATATTTATGGAGAGCAGGATTCCTTTCATGCCCACCAATTTTGGTGGCATATATATTTTTATCCTCGCAAAATTTTTTAACCTCTGGCTTTATAGAAACATGCGCTTCAAGATGTTAACTGCCATAGTTTTCATCGCCTTTTTTGTCTCAATCATCTCTGCCCTCATCCTTCTTCATCAGGAAAAAAAGGAGAGTATCGTTGTTCTCCACGCTGGCAGTTTATCTATTCCCTTCAGTGAACTGGAGGAAAAGTTTGAGAAAAAATATAGTGTTGACGTCAGACGTGAAGCAGCAGGGAGTGTTGCAACCATTAAAAAGGTAACGGAATTGGGAAAAAGAGCAGATTTAGTGGCAAGTGCTGATTACACTCTCATTGAAGATATGATGGAAAAACATGGATATGCCAATTACTGCATAGAATTCGCCAAAAACAGCATAATTATTGCCTATACAGATAAAAGTTTGTATTCAAGTGAAATAAACTCCAGCAACTGGTATGAAATTCTGGCGAAGAAAAATGTAAGATTTGGATTTTCCAATCCCAACAAGGACCCATGTGGCTATCGAACAATGATGGTTATACAGCTGGCAGAGATATATTACAACAATGAGGGCATATTCGAGGAACTGATAGAAGGAAATACACCCATCACCTGTGAGGAAAACAATGGAAATTACACGATTCATGTACCTGACAGCACCCAACTTTCATCAACCAACAAAATAATGCTGAGAGATATGGAAGTAGATTTGATGGCTGCGCTGGAAGCAGGAGAGATAGACTATCTCTTCATATACAGAAGTGTGGCAATTCAGCATGCTCCATCAGGAGTAAAATTTATTGAACTTCCTCCACAGATTGATTTATCTGAATTAGAATATGAGCCTTTGTATGAAAAGGTAGAAGTGTTATCTTCTGATGGTGAAAAAATAAAAGCAAAACCCATCGTTTATGGAGTGACAATTCCAACAAATGCAGAGAATGAGGAAATGGCAATAGAATTTCTAAAAATGCTTCTTGGAGAGGAGGGAAAACAGGTGTTCATAGAAAATGGGCAACTTCCCATATCCCCAGCCATATGTGATAACAAAGATTTTTTACCTCCTGCTCTTAAACCATATGTAAAATGATGAAGGGCAAAGATGAAGTAATGGTTGTGTTTGCGTTAGGAGCCATAGTAATAGTAATCATGCTTTTCCTTCCCATAATAAATCTTTTATTCGCTGGTTTTGATGGATTAATGGAAGCGGTAAAAGATAAAAATGCATGGAAATCCATATTCATAAGTTTTGAGGCAGCATTTTTTGCAACCCTTTTAAGTTTCATACTAGGCTTACCCCTCGCCTATATACTTGCTAGAAAAAGTTTTCCAGGAAAAAATGTGGTGGAAAGTATTGTGGATTTACCTATAGTTATACCTCACACAGTAGCGGGAATAGCACTGCTGTTTATCCTTGGCAGAAATGGGCTGATAGGTGCTCCTCTAAATGATCTTGGAATAAGAATAGCAGATTCAATGGCTGGAATAGTGGCTGCCATGCTTTTCGTCTCCGCCCCTTTCTTCATAAATCATGCAAGAGAGGGATTTGAAAGCGTTGATCCAAGAATGGAGAATGTGGCAATGAGTTTGGGTGCAAGCAGAGTAAGAGTGTTGGCAACAATAACTTTGCCATTAAGCATGCGAAACATGCTTGTTGGTGCCATAATGACATGGGCAAGGGCGATAAGTGAGTTCGGTGCTGTCATAGTCATAGCCTACTTTCCAATGGTGGCACCCACCTACATATACTCACGCTACCTTGAACATGGTTTGAGTTATGCCATTCCCTCAGCCACCCTTCTTCTGATTCTGTGTGTTTCCATCTTTATTGTTTTAAGGGCGATAGCAGGAAAATGGAGGAGATATGATAAGGATTGAAGATGTAAGAAAAAAATGGGGGAATTTCTCCCTTAATGTTTCTCTTGAGATAGAGGATGGAGAATATTTTGTGATTCTTGGGCCCACGGGGGCAGGAAAAACTCTCTTGCTCGAAACTTTGGCAGGCTTTCACAAGCCGGATTATGGAAAAATATTTGTTGATGGGAGAGAGATAACCGAATTGGCTCCTTATGAGAGGAAGATAGGATTCATATATCAGGACTACATGCTCTTTCCCCATATGAAGGTGAGGGACAACATCGCCTATGGGCTCAGAATAAGGGAAAGGGAAGAGGAAGAAATTGAAGAAAGGGTGAACCAGCTGGCAAAAATGCTGGGTATAGAAAGAATACTGGAAAGATATCCCTATAAACTTAGCGGGGGGGAACAGCAGCGAGTAGCCATAGCCCGAGCACTGGCCATAAAGCCCCGCATTCTTCTTCTGGATGAACCGCTGAATGCCTTAGATGAAATGCTAAAGGAGAAAATAATGAGGGATTTGAAGGAGATAAATAGAGAAAGCAAAATAACCTTCATCCATGTAACCCATTCCAGAAGTGATGCAATCATGCTTGCCGACAGGATTGCAGTAATGAAAGATGGCAGAATAATTCAAGTGGGGAGGGCGGCGGAGATATTCAGAAAACCGATCTCGAAATTCGTGGCTGAATTTGTGGGTGTAGAAAATCTTTTTGAAGGAGAGGCAAGAAGAGCGGGAGGAATAACAGTTTTCAGAATGGATGGAATGGAAATTTATTCTTCATTGGAGATGGAGGGAAAGGCATATGCGAGCATAAGGCCCGAGGACATAATAATCTCAAGGGAAAAAATGGAGAGCAGTGCAAGAAACTGTATTGAAGGGGTTGTCAAGGAAATGATGGATATGGGAAATATTATAAGGGTGAATGTGGATTGTGGAGTGCCCTTCATGGTGAATATAACACATGAGGCAATGGACGAGATGAAAATTTCAATAGGAGAGAAAGTCCATTTAATCTTCAAAGCCCAGAATGTCCATTTGTTTAGATAGGAAAAATGGTGCTGAAAGATAGATATGGAAGGCCTGTGGAAAGCATAAGAGTTTCGCTAACCACGAGATGCAATCTTTCCTGCTTTTACTGCCATAACGAAGGACAGGTAGATACAAAAGAAGAGATGACGGCGGAGGAGATTGAGAAAATTCTTAGGGTGGCGAGTAAGTTAGATATAAACCAGGTGAAATTTACTGGAGGAGAACCTCTTTTAAGAAATGACATTCTGGAGATAGTGAAAGCGGGGAGGAAATATATGCAAGATGTTTCAATGACTACCAATGGCACTCTTCTGGCGGATATAGCGGGAAAATTAAAAAAGGCGGGACTGAATAGAATAAACATAAGCATGGACTCTGCCGACAGAAAAAGATATGAGGAGATTACTGGAAAGGATATGCTGGATAGAGTAATGGAAGGGATAAAGAAGGCGGTAGAAACAGGACTTCATCCTGTAAAGGTTAATGTTGTTGCCTTTCCCGATTACATGGATGACCTGATGAAAACAATCGAGAAAATATGGGAGCTTGGAGCAATGCCCCAAATAATAGAAACCATAAATGTGGGGAGGAATGATAAAATATATGCCATAGATGAGGTGGAAAGCAGAATTTCTTCAATGGCTGTGGGAATGAGAGAGAGAAAACTGCATAGGAGGAAAATTTACAGCATACCTCACAATGGAAGCATAAGGGAAGTGGAGATTGTTCGCCCCACCCACAACAGCAGATTTTGCCAGAGTTGCAACCGCATTCGCCTCACCAGTGATGGAAAATTGAAGCCATGCATAATGCATAATAAGGGGCTTGTGGATATAATAACGCCCATAAGAAATGGGGCGGATGATGATGAAATAAAAAAACTCTTCAGAAAAGCGGTGGAAAACAGATTTCCCTACTGGAGGTGAAAAATGGGAATGGTGGATATATCTGGAAAAAAAGTGGTGGAGCGAGTTGCCATAGCAGAGGGAAAAATAAGGTTGAGAGAGGAAAGCATAGAAGCCATAAAAAAGGGTAGTGTGAAGAAAGGAGATGTTCTCAGCATAGCAGAAAGTGCTGCTTTACTTGCAATAAAAAATACATTTCTTGTCATTCCCCACTGTCACCCCATCCCAGTTGAATCTGCTTCTCTCAAATTTTCCATAGAAGATAACGACATCATATGCAGGTGCAAGGTGAAGGCGCCTTATAAAACAGGGGTGGAGATGGAGGCGCTGCATGGAGTTACCGTCGCTCTTCTAACAATATGGGACATGGTGAAATATATGGAGAAGAATGAAAAAGGCGGGTATCCTTCAACAAGGATTCATGGAATAAGGGTTGTTGAGAAAAGAAAGGAGGAGTGAGATGGGAGTGGAGGAGCATAAAAAACATGCTGTGAAGAATATTGCTTTTGCGGTTGTGGTAGTTAGCGATACAAGAAATGAGGAAAATGATGAGAGCGGAAAATTGATGAAAAGAATGATAGAGGAGAGCGGAAACAGGGTGGGATGGTATGGAATAGTGAAAAATGAAAAGGAGGATATAAAGAGGATTGCAGAAAAATTGCTCTCTGATGAGCAAATAGATGCCATAATATTTTCCGGTGGGACAGGGATTTCTTCCAGAGATGTTACAGTGGATACAATTCAGCCCCTCATGGATAAAATCCTCCCGGGGTTTGGAGAGATGTTCAGATATTTCAGCATGAAGGAGATAGGAAGCGCCGCCATAATGAGTAGAGCCATGGCAGGGATAAAAAACAAAAAGGCATTGTTCTCTCTTCCCGGCTCAAAAAATGCAGTAAGGGTGGCAATGAAGGAAATAATACTGAAAGAATGCGGGCACATTTTATGGGAGGCAAGAAAATGATTCCATTCAAAGAGCTAATTGATTTTGAGAAGGCGAAAGAAATCATAATAGAAAAGACGTGGGAAATGAAAAGGGTGGAAGAAGTTGATGTTACAGAAGCATGCGGAAGAGTGCTGGCTGAAGATATAAAAGCAGGCTTTGATATCCCTGGTTTCTCAAGAGCAGCCATGGACGGATATGCAGTTATAGCCTCCGATACCTTTGGGGCAAACCAGCGTAACCCGGTAAAATTACGCATTATGGGAAAAATTTTTGCCGGAGAGATTGCAAGGAGAGAGGTGAAAAAGGGAGAATGCATGCAGATAGCCACTGGCGCCCCATTGCCAGAAGGAAGTGATGCGGTTGTTATGGTTGAAAATACTTCCCTAGAAGGAGAAGAGGTAAAAATATTTAAGCCAGTCTATCCTGGAGCCAATGTTACCCCACCAGATGAGGACGTGAAGAAGGGCGAGATGGTGTTAAGGAAGGGGGATATCCTGAACCCATCAAAAATAGGGGTGCTTGCCGCTCTGGGAATGAGAAAGGTGAGAGTATATGAAAAGCCAAAGGTTCATCTATATCCAACAGGAAGGGAGATTGTTTCGCCGGGTGAAAAGAAGGAGTATGGAAAGATATATGATATAAACTCCTATACCCTTGCCACCCTCCTGAAAAAGGAAGGCGCAAGTGTTGAAATTCATCCAATAGTGGATGATGAGAAGGAAGCGATAGAAAAATGCATTGATGAAGCAAGAGGGGACTACATAATTTTCTCTGGGGGAAGTAGTGTTGGGGAGCGAGATATAATGGCAGACGTGGTGAAGAAGAGGGGAGAGATATTCTTCCATGGAATAGCCCTCAAGCCTGGAAAGCCAACCATATTTGGAAGAGTGGGCAATGCATTAATATTCGGAATGCCCGGATATCCCACATCATGCCTCACCAATGCCTATGTTCTTCTTCTTCCCTCAATAAAAAAGATGGCCAGACTGCCATTGAAAGTTGAAAGAAAAGAGGCGATGCTTGCTGAAAAAATTGTTTCAACCATAGGAAGACACCAGATTTATCCTGTTAGAGTCGAACAGGGAAAGGCATATCCTGTTTTTAAGGAATCGGGTGCGATAACAAGTTTGAGTGAAGCAACGGGCTATATAGAAATTCCTGCAAATGTGGAGTATCTGGAAGAAGGTAGCCAGGTACTGGTAAATTATTTTTAATTTATGGATGAGGTAAGCAAATCATTCAACATATTCCCTTATCTCCCCTATTATATCACTTAAAGAGGGAACATCAAAAAATTCTCTTCTTACAACCTCATTGCATGTCGCCTGATACATCATCGAAACTAGTTCCGCAAGTCTTGGAGGGAGTGGCGGAGGAGAAGGCGTTATTTCCTTCCATTTTTCCCTGTTTTTCTTTTTTGCCTCCTTTACTTTTTCATACCATTCCGTATTTCTATAAAATATCCTCGCCACTTCCTTGCTTACCGGAATGCCATTATAGGTAAATCTGCATTCATCGGGCGTGCCGAGAACATCCACAAGCATTATATTCCTCTCCTCATCGAAACCGTATTCCACCTTGCCGTCCTCATTCACAAGTCCCGCCTTCCTTACTTCATCTGTTATGAGGTCATCAATAAGAAGGGTTATATCTCTGATTTTTCTGATTTCCTCATCGCTTAGCCCCCCAATCTCCTTTGCTTCATCCCATTTTATGTATCTATCTGTCGCCTCAAGTTTCGTTGAAACATCCAGTATTGGCTTCTTCAATTTCTCTCCCGGCTCTGGCATTCTATCGAGTCCAAAATCAGCAGGAGTTATGCTTCCTTCTTTCAATCGCCTAAAAACGCTGGAGCCAGGCGGCAGTGAGTTACGATATATTATCTCCAGGGGAATGAGGAAGTTCTGTCTTTCTTTTTTGTAGATGGAGTAATCGTATCTGCCATCCTTAATTTCTGGTTTAATGACTCTGAGGAGTTTAACTCTCATCACATTGCTTGCTTCCTGCAATTCATCCATTCTCCTTACTTTCCCGTTTTCCATCAATCCGATATAATGGGTTTCTATCCCCCTCTCTTCCAATTTCTCAAAAAAGTAAGCACCCATGAGACATAACGCCTTGCCCTTATTTTTTATGTGGTCTGGCATCTCCCCCCAGTCAAAGACAGAGTAGCGGTCTGAAAAAATGAATTCACCAACACCACTTTTATTCTCCTTCGGCCTCTCCAGCACTCTCAAATCCTTAACGCTTCCCATATCTATCACTCCTAATGTCACCATTTTTTATTAAATTTATGGAGAATAAAAAAGAGGGTGAGAGAGCTTAAAATCCCTTCTCTGCCATGTCGCCCACTATGGGTAGTTTGAATTTCTCTCCCTGATATGCCTTTATCATCAGCACTATCCAGAGAATGAACATCAGCAGCCCTATGAGCACGCTTATTGCCCACCCTATGAAGGGTATCCACCACAGCAACCAGCCAAAGATCCAGTATATTACTGTCAGTGGTAGAAATGTCAGTATGGATTGCATGGCATGAAAGCGCACAAACTTGTTCTCCTTTTCAAGCAGATAGAACACTATGCCCGTAACCCATCCAAGGACATAGCACAGTGCCCCCTCAATATTTTCCTCCATTCCAAGAGATGTTTTTTCCATGAGGGGATAGAATAGAAGTGGTATATATTTTTTTTCTTATGATTTA
>CAZWEL010000017.1:0-12889 GCA_964632955.1 uncultured Thermoplasmatales archaeon
GAGCATCATTCTCTATCTTTTTCCAACCTCCGAATTTATTATCCAAAGAAGCCCATCTTATGTTTAATGCAATTTTCTCCACCTCAATTTTTCTTGCACTGCCATCAAGCCCCGTGCATATTACCACGGCTGGGTTATAATCTTCTATTGCCTTTTTTATTATTTCAGCAGATTTATTAAAGTCCACAGGAAGAATGAAGGAGATAATTTTTGCATTTCCTACTGTGCTTCCATTCAACTCTTCTACCACCATCTGGGAAGGATTGATTTCATAGTTGCCAAATGGTTCGAAACCCGTGAGAATAACATACTCATCTCCATGATATGAACTGGCTGAAATGGGAAGGGAAATCAGCAACAGGGAAACAAGCAAAGCATATCTCATAAATGAAAAACATTTTTTGATATATGAGTTTATCCGGTTTGAAAAAGTTCATATGGCGAGAAAGCATTGCAGTATAATGAGATGTGAAATATGCGGGAAGGAGGCAAAGCTTAGGCCTGCTCTTGTGGAAGGGGTGGAAATGCTTGTATGCCAGGATTGCAGTAAATATGGTATAGTCCTCCCTGAGAGAAGGGCTGCCCCTGTGAGGAAGCCAAAGAAAAAACCCGCTCCCTATTCCAAGGATGTTTTTGAAGAGATGAGGCAGGAACTTGTGGCTGACTGGGGAAGAAAAATAAAGGAGGCGAGAGAAAGAGCGGGAATGAGCAGGCAGGAACTGGGCGCAAAGGTTGGAGAGAAGACAAATACCATAGCAAAGATAGAGAATGAGGAGCTTCGCCCTCCGGATGCCACGGTTAAAAAGATAGAGAAACTTCTTGGCATCTCCCTCTTTCAGGAGGTGGAAGGAGGGGTGGTGAAGAAAAAGGAGGCACGTCCCCTCACGCTCGGTGATCTGATAAAAAATGAGAAGTGATGTGGAAAAGGCGGTCAGGTTATTGAAAAAAGGAGAACTGGTGGTGTATCCCACCGACACCCTATACGGGCTGGGAGCAGATATATTCAATGAGGGGGCGGTAAAGAAAGTATATGAGGTGAAGAAACGCCCATTTTCAATGCCTCTCTCTATAATGCTTTCCTCGGTGGATGAAATAAAAGATTTTGCATTTCTCAATCCTGTGGCGGAAAAAATAATAAATGCTTTTATGCCCGGCGCCATAACCCTAATATTGAAAAAGAGAAGTATTATTCCTGACATAATAGCAAGGGATAAGGTGGGTATAAGAATTGCCGATTGCGAGGTGGCGAGGAGAATTGCCAAGGAGGTTAAAATCACTGCCACCAGTGCCAATCTCCATGGAGGAAAGGAGCCATGCAGCATAGAGGAGGCGAGGAAACAGCTTGGAGATAAGGTTACTTTCTACATGGATTATGGAAAAATGCCTTGCATTCCCTCCACCATTGTGGATGTTTCCGATGGAGAAATAAGTATATTGAGAGAAGGAAAGATAAGGAGTGAGGAGATATATGGAAGAATATGAATTTTACAGGGAAGCGGGAAAGATTGCTGGGGAGGCAAGGAAGAAGGGAATAGCATATGTAAAGGAAGGGAGGAGTTATCTTGAAGTGGCAGAATATGTGGAGGATTATATTCTCCAGAGAGCGGAGCTTGCCTTTCCTGTGAACATATCCGTAAACAATGTTGCCGCCCATTATACTCCCTCTAAGAATGATGAAAAGATTTTCAAAAAGGGAGATGTGGTTAAGATTGATGTGGGAGCTCATGTGGAGGGATATATAGGAGATACAGCCGCCACCATAGAGGTGGGAACTTCACAGCATGCAAATCTCATTGATGCTGCCAAGAAAGCCCTTAAGGCAGCAATTGGAGTGGTAAAGGCAGGGGTGAAAATAGAGGATATAAGCAGAGCGATTGAAGAAAAAATAGTGGAGCAGGGATTTGTGCCTGTAAAAAATCTTCAGGGTCATTCCCTTCAGCAATACAATCTTCATGCAGGAATTTCAATTCCCAATTACTACAAAAAAATTGGGAGGAGGTTAAGAGAAGGGGAGGTAATAGCCATAGAGCCATTTGTAACGAATGGAGGAGGATATGTGGTGGATGAGGGTATTGGAAACATCTACAGGATAACAAAAAATTCTCCTCTCACAAAAGAAATAAAAAATAAATTTTACGGGTTACCCTTTGCGGAGAGATGGTTATATTCCATATATGGAGAAAAAACTCCTCTTAAAATCGCCTTTCTGATGAAACGTCGCCTCATCGCTCCCTACTTCAAACTGGTGGAGATGAAGCGGGGCATAGTTTCGCAGGCAGAGCATACTTTATATGTAAAGGAGGATGGATGCGAAGTTTTAACTCTTTAACCCGAAAAATGATTTTGCCATTGCTGCTGCATCTTTTGCATCTCTTGCTCTCTCCATTTGTATATACTTTCTGAATCTCTTTGCTCTTTCATCCATTATTATTGCCACTCCCCTGTCTTCCTCACTCCTTATAAGGCGACCAATCGCCTGTCTCATCTTGCGTATTGCATTTGCCTCCATAACATATC
Organism: uncultured Thermoplasmatales archaeon; assembly: GCA_964632955.1. Classification (GTDB taxonomy): domain Archaea; phylum Thermoplasmatota; class E2; order UBA202; family JdFR-43; genus JAGGZK01. The sequence goes on from CAZWEL010000017.1 coordinate 2,518, forward strand.
TCCATCCATCCCCATATTTTGAATCATAGTAATGCTGCAGTGCCTGCTGCTTTGCTGATGGCGGAGGGTAGGGAATGCCCACTATTATAACCATCTCCAATTCTTCTGAGGGGAAGTCAATTCCCTCTGCCAGCCTGCCTCCCATGACGGAAAGGAAAATGCCTCCATGATTTTTAAAATCTTCAAGTTTTCCCATTATGCTCTCCTGCTTTTCTCCCCTCTCTTCCGTATAAATTTCTCTTCTCATGCTCATCTTTCCTTTAAATCTGCTAAGCACTAAATAGGAGGGGAATAATATGAGGGTATTTCTATCTATGGAATTGCATATCTCTTCCAGCCCTCTGCCTATCTTTTCCACCATTTCATCATCCATATAATAGCGCGTTGATATACCATCCACATAAATCACCCTTCTGTTTTCCTCCGGAAATGGGGATGGGAAGGTTGCTGTGGAGGCATCTATGCCAAGGCTGTCTCTGTATTCCTCCAGTGGCTGAAGCGTCCCCGACATATGAATGCTGGCATAGAAGGAATTTATTATATATGAGGCAAGGGAGGCATCCATGCAGTATGCCTCTATTCTTATGTTATCTTCCTCTTTTTCAACAAGTTTGACCCATTTTTCATTCAGTCCATTCCATCTCAAAAAGAAATTTCCCATACTTCTCACAAAGGAGCGGGGAAGCATATTTCTGCTCTCCTTTATATCTGCAATTATGTCTCCATAGGTCATCAATCTCTCTCCCATGTCCTTCAATTTTGCCACATCCACCCCTGCTTTTTTTAATTTGCTGAAGAGAAGATTTTCTTCAAGGAAGGCATCATCCGTTTCCGAGAACTGTGTTTTCTCCCTCATCTCTTCAAAAATTTTTTCCATTTTTTCCATGAGATGCATTAATTGGGAATCATTCATTCCATAATCATATGCTTCCCTTATTGCTCCCCTTATTGTATGGAGGGAGAGAGAAAAGGAGAGCAGATCCCTGCAGAAAGCTGGGAGATTGTGGGCTTCATCTATTATGAGTATGCTTTCCTCAGGCGGATATCGGAAATTTGCCAGAAATGACTCCCGCAGAAATTCATCGAATATGTATATGTAGGGTGCTATTATTATATCTGCCTTCCTTGCCAACATCTTGTTCATTTCATAAGCACATATTCGATGCTTTCTTCCATAATCCATAAGTTCCTCTGCTGCCATCACTCTCTCAAATTTCAATTCATCTCTGAGAAGAATGAAATTCTCAAAGAAATGACATCTGTTTTCCACCCTTTCTCCTCTCAATGCTTCAATGCTCTTTTTCTTCCTCGCTCTGCATAACCTCGCCACCTCCTCATTTCCAGCATATCTTTCATTGGGGGAAAAAATCTCTTCCAGCAGAAGACACATATTTGCCCTCCCTTGAACGCCAACAGCCCTTATCCCTTCCACATTCATTTCCTTTAGTTCCTTTATCGCCTGTTTCTGCTGGGAATTGGTACGGGTGAGATATATAATACCCATCTCATTTTCTTTTGCAAAAGAGAGGGCGGCGGCGAGGGCGCAGATTGTCTTCCCGGAGCCGGCGGGCGCCTCCATTATAAGATGTCTTCCATGCTTTAGCGCATCCTCCATCACCCTGACAATTTTCTCCTGATATTTTCTGGGCTTGTAGGGAAAGTAGTTCATTTCTCTCTCTTTATTTTAATTAACTTATCCAGAACATCCCTTTCATCGGGTGTTAAATCCATGTCCAGCAGCTTTTGAATTTCGCTCTGGCTTATATCCACCAGCATGATTTGCCCGGGTTTTATCTGCCTGCCCACTGTAGCTCCTTCTATGGCAACAGCCACTTCCATTCCTTGCACGGCTTTCTGAACGGTATGCTTTTCCGCCTGTATGCTTTTTATCTTCCCCACTGGTTTTCCATCATCCCTTACGAGCTTCTGTCCGGGGCGTATTTCTCCTGCAAGCACTCTAACTCCTATGATGGCTGGTTTACTCACCCTGAACGTGAAATCCGGCAGGAAAAGAATCATCCCGGGATATGTTATCTCCCTCCTCCTTTCCTCCTCAATTTCCTTTTTCCTCCTTTCCCTCCATTCATCCATCTCTTCCAGAAGATGATATATTATTTTATCGATGATGATTTTAACATCTCCTGTATCTTCCACCTCAGGAAGAACCTTGACGTTAAAACCAAGAACCAGTTTATTTAGCGGGTTGGCATTGGTCTGCGCTTCCACTATATCTCTCTTTGATATATCTCCTACCTCCGCCTTTCTAACAGGTATGCCCTTTTCCTTCAGCATGTAGTATAATGCCTCTATGGAGCCCACGGCATCTCCTTTTAGTATTATCCCCTCATCATCTCCCTTTATATCTATGCTCATCTCTCTGTTTATCTCCCTTATATCCTCCTCCAGATTTTTCACAACCTTTAGAGGGGCGCCTGCAAAGGTATTATCCAGATTGGGAGCTGCTATCTTTATCCCGCATGCAGCATGGACTTCTTTCACATTCATGAAGCGGTCAGATGGATCTCTTATCTCATCCAGTGGTTTCGGTTTAAGAAGAGCTCTTATGTTGGTTACAAATGGCTCTCTTTTCCCTCCTATGACTATCTTATCCCCCTCCCTTATGATTCCATTATATATTATGGCATCTATGGTGGTGCCGAGCCCCTTCTCCTCCTTTACTTCCAGCACCGTTCCCTCTGCTTCGCTTTCCTCTGTCATGAGCTGATGCTCAAGAAAACGCTGTGCCAGTCCAACAAGAATCATGAGTAACTCAGGCACTCCTTCTCCTGTCTTTGCAGATATGGGGACTATTGCCACATTCTTTGTGAAATCCTTTATCCTGTCATATCTATCGGAGGAGAAACCCTTCTCATATAGTTTTCCTACGAGTTTGTAAAACTTCTCATCAAACTCCTTCTGCACCCTTTCATTCTGCTTTGCCACCCTCTGGCTTACTATTCCCTCCACCTTCCTCCATCCTGTGATTGCATCTATTTTGTTGGCAGCCACCACAAAGGGTGTGCGATACTTCTTCAGAATCTCTATGGACTCCTCGGTCTGCTGCATCATTCCCTCATTTATATCGACTATGAGGATGGCTAAGTCGGCAAGGGCGCCGCCCCTCGCCCTTAAAGTTGTGAAGGCGAAATGGCCCGGGGTGTCGATAAAAAGCAGCCCTGGAATTTTCAATTTTTTGTTTTTGAGAAGATTTCCACAGATGTTGTAGATGTTGTCGATCGGTACCTCAGTGGCACCGATGTGCTGGGTTATGGCTCCTGCCTCCCTTTCAGCCACACATGAGCCTCTTATGTAATCTAACAATGTTGTCTTTCCATGGTCGACATGGCCCAGCACCGCCACTATGGGCTGCCTTATATACATTCAAGCAGAAAAGATGGGAAGGATATTAAAGTTTTTGGAAAAGGGTGGGAAAAATTATAAATATTGCCACTATTGAGCACGTTGAAGGTTTACATGGAGGTTTATGGGTGTGCTGCCAATCAGGGCGATGCATCCATAATGAAGGGTATACTCATGGAGAGAGGGCATGAAATTGTGGATAGTGTGGAGAAGGCAGAGGCTGCCATAATATTAACATGCACCGTTATAGACACAACACAGCAGAGAATGATATACAGAATAAAGAATATGAGGGGGAAGGTAAAAAAACTCATGGTGGCGGGATGCATGGCTTCCGCCCAGCCTGATATTTTAAGGCGGGTTGCTCCAGATGCCATGTTGCTTTCTCCTCGCCATATTCACCATGTGTGCGATATTCTTGAGGGAAGGGATGTGGAGATGAAGGATGTCCCGAAGGCAGGATTGCCGAGGGAATATGATATGAGAATGAATATACCAATTTCAGACGGTTGCATATATAACTGCTCCTACTGCATAACGAAGAGGGCGAGGGGAAAGTTGATATCATATCCCATGGATAAACTGCTGGAGGATATAAGAAAGGCGCTGAAAAATGGCAGCAGAGAAATAAGATTGACCGCCCAGGATACGGCATCCTATGGTTTTGATGGAGGAGAAAATCTTGCTACCCTAATAAAGGAGGTTGCCTCCTTGGAGGGAAATTTCAGAATAAGAGTGGGGATGATGCATCCTCTTTCAGCCATGAAAATACTGGATGAACTGACGGAAGCATATGAGAGCAAAAAGGTTTACAAGTTTCTCCATCTGCCAATACAATCTGCCTCTCCAAAAATTCTCAAAGCCATGAGGAGAGGATATGATATGGATGGATTCATGGAAATAGTTAATGCTTTCAGAAGAAAGTTTGAGGACTTCACTCTTGCCACCGATTTTATTGTCGCCTTTCCTGGTGAAACAGAGGATGATTTTGAGATGAGCATGGATGCAATCATGCAGATAAAGCCGGATGTTGTTAATGTTACCCGCTTCTCCCCCCGCCCTGGAACGGATGCATGGAAAATGGGGAGGATTGATACCAGGGTGGCGAAGGAACGTTCCCGCAGGATGGCGGCATTGGCAGAAAAGGTGGCGATGGAGAATAATAAGAAGAGGGTAGGGAAAACATATGAGGTGCTGGTGGTGGATAGATACAGGGACAGATATGTAGGAAAAACAGAGGCATATACCTCTGTCTTCATAAAAAATGCCCCTATGGGGGAGTTTTTGAGGGTGAGAGCGGTTGAGGCGGCACCAACCCATCTCATTGGGGAAGAGAAGGAATGGGGCAATATGCAATATATTTAAATGATGAGCAATTTACCTAAGCATGATCGACGAAGGTGAGACAGTACTTCCAGGAGATAAAGTGGCAATAAGTGAGGAACTTAAAGCAGGAAAGGGCACCTATGAGAAGGATGGCGAGATAATCGCCAGTATTGTTGGAAGGTTCAAAGTCAACAGGGAGGAGATGGCGGCAGAGGTGGAACCGCTTTCCTCCGCCCCCCTCATACTCCATGTGGGGGATACAGCCATTGGGGAGGTGAAGCAGATAACTGAATCAATGGTTATATTAAAAATCATACATATAGCAGGCAAGCGCAGGCAGGTGGCGGGCGAGAGGGATGCAGCTATTCATATTTCCAATGTGAGCGATGAATTTGTGGAGAGTTTGAAGGGAAAGTACAGGGTGGGAGATATCCTAAGAGGAAAGATCATAAGGGTGGAGCCGGCAATTCAGATGTCAACAAGAGGAAAAGAACTGGGAGTGATAAAGGCATACTGTACCAATTGCAGGAAACCGTTGATAAGGAAGGGAGATGTGCTGGAATGTCCTTCATGCGGAAGAGTGGAAGAGAGAAAAATGGCGGATGATTATGGAGAGGGTAATCTTGAAAGGGTGGTATAAATGGAGATAAAGATAAAAAAGGAAAGCGAAAAGGAAATGGAATTTGAGGTGATAAAGGAGAAGACAATACTGAACCCTCTGAAGGAAAAGCTTCTGGAATATGAGGAGGTGGAATATGCGGAATGGAATGTTCCCCATCCTCTTGTGGGCAACCCAGAATTTTATGTGAGGGTGAAAAAGGGAAAGGCAAGAAATGTGCTGAAGAAAGCGGTGAAGGAACTGAAAAAAGAGGTAGAGGGACTCATAAAGCAACTGGAGGAATCCGAATAAATGGATGAGGAGATAGGCATAGAGGTTTTTACCACCTCTTCAGAGGGGATTGGAGGCAAAATAAAGAAGGAGCCGGAGGATTTTGTGGTGGAGGAAGTTTCCATATGCCCTCCCCCTTCAAACGGAAGATATGTTATAGCAAGAGTTAAAGCCAGAAACTGGGAAACAAACAGACTGGTGGAAAAAATTGCCTACAATCTTGGAATATCTCCCAATTCCATAGGTTATGCAGGCATAAAGGACAAAAGGGCGCTGAGCATCCAGATAATGTCCTTTCCTTCGAATATTAAAAAAGTTTCATCCCTCTCCCTCCCTGATGTGGAGGTGGATGTGCTTTATAAGTCAGGAAAGCCGGTGTATTCAGGGAAACTCATCGGGAATAGGTTTCATATTATTATAAGAGATGTTGAAAATCCAGAGGGAGTGGAAAAAATAACGAAAGAGATAGAAGACATGGGCTATATGCCAAATTTCTTTGGGGTGCAGAGATTCGGGATTGCGAGACCCATAACGCATGTGGTTGGGAGGCATCTTCTAAAAAATGAGATAAAGGAGGCGGTGATGAGTTATGTGGCAAATCCCATAGAGGGGGAGGATAAGGAGAGCTATGAAGCAAGAAAATTTCTTCAGGAAACGGAGGATTTTGAAGAAGCATTGAAGATATTCCCCAAAAAGCTTGTTTTTGAGAGGAGAATAATAGAGCATCTTTCCACTCATCCTGGAGAATGGAAGAACGCCCTCATGCTACTGCCAAAAAATCTTGTGAGGCTGTTTGTTCATGCATATCAATCATACCTTTTCAACAGGATACTCTCGAGAAGGGTAAAGGAAGGATTTCCTTTAAACGAGGTGATGGAGGGAGATATAGTTATACCATGGGAGAAGGAGATGGTGATACAGAGTTATGATGGCATAATGGTGGAAAAATATAATCTGGAGAAGATAAACAGAAGGGTGAAGGAAAACAAATGTTTTCCCTCCGGTGCCATAGTGGGTTATGGAATGATGAGGGCGAAGGGCATAATGGGGGAGATAGAGGAAGAGGTGATGGAAGAGGAGGGCGTAAAGGAGGAGGAGTTCAGAATGGGGCATTTTCCCGGGCTTGAGGGAAGGGGCATGAGGCGGGTACTCCTTGTACCCATAAAAGGCATAAACTGGAATTTTGATGGAAGCAATCTATATCTTGACTTCTTCCTTCCCAGAGGATGTTATGCCACCTCTCTTCTGAGGGAAATAATGAAGCCGAAAAGCATTTTCAGCTACTGATTTATCAGCGGGTAAAATCATGGAGGGAATATGTTATCTCCTCTATGCTTTCAGCATTATGCCCCTCAATTTTTGAAACAGCATATCTTATCTCCTTTTCCTCACCGGCAAGTATAACATTCAGCCCCTTCTGAGCCATCTCTATAGCAGTATCTATGGCACAGAATTCAAAATCCATCTCAATGCCTGCCTTTTTCATTACCGTTTTTCCTATAACATCCGTCACACCAATCCTGTCCGCCTTTACCTCTTCAACAAACTCTCTTATTTTTTCAATATTAACCTTCCTGCTTCCTCCTTTTATTGCTGAGGGCAGCATGATGAGATATATTCTCCCGAGAGATAGCTCTATGATCCCCTTTATTTTCTTCACCGCCACATCTTCATCCTTTCCGGCATCATGCGCCGCCTCCGCCGTGGCTTTTCCCTTTACATCCCTCACAGTTTTGGCGGCGTGAAGATAGCCCTCCTTCATGAAGAGATGAACTTTGTCCCCCTTCCTTATTTCATCATCGGCTATGGCGATGCTGTATTCCATCATGTTGAGCCTTCTTTTCTTCTCCTCCAGATATTTTTCCAGATTTTCAAGATAAGAGAACAATGTCTCCACTCCCTTCACCGTGGCTCTGTATTTCCCTCTCACATTCTCTATGAGTCCCTCCTCCCTCATTCTTTTCATGTATTCATGAACCCCCTGCTTTGTTATGCCTATTCTTTCTGCAATCTGGTCCAAGGTATGATAATCTCCGCCTGCCACCTCAAGAAGAATCATGTATTTTCTGGGGAGGATCTCATTCATTCCTTTCTAAAACCGATTTCTTTATAAATCCTTTTTTGCCTTTATTATTTCCACTCCATCTTTCCTTCCCACTATTATCTCAGAAGCCATATCTATGAATAACCCATTTTCCACTACTCCTGGAATGCTGTTGATTTCATCATGAAGTTTTCTGTACTCTTCCAGTGAATCATAATGGCAATCCAGAATGTAATTCCCATTATCTGTAATGAATCCATGCCTTATTTGTGGTTTAAGATTTATAGAATAAAGCTTATCAGCAGTTCTTTTCCATCCAAATTTCACCACCTCCACAGGAAGAGGAAACGAAAATTTTTCCACCATCTTTCTCTCATCCACAATTATTATCTCCATCTCCGTGCATGATGCCACTATCTTTTCCCTGAGTAACGCTCCGCCTCCTCCCTTTATTAGATTGAGGTGAGAATCCACCTCATCCGCTCCATCTATGGTTATATCTATGGAGTCATATTCATCTATATCCACAAGTTTTATTCCTGCCTCCCTTGCAATCCTTTCACTTTCTAGGGAAGTGGCGATGCCTACAATATCCATGCCATCTTCAACCATTTTCCCTATCTCCAGAATGGCATATTTTGCCGTAGAGCCGGTGCCAAGCCCGACAACCATTCCATCTTTCACATACTTCACCGCTTCCATCGCCGCTGCCTTTTTCAACTCCTCCATAATGGTAAGGGTGAAAATCTTTATAAAGGCTGCATATAATTAAAAAGGGGCGCCGGGAGTGGGTGGGCGGCTCACGGTTCTGCTCGCCAGAACTGAGGAAATTCCCCCCTCATTCCTGGGCCAGGGGTGTAAAAACCGGGGCGAGAGCCCCGACGGGAGGCGCAGAAACGACACAGCCTGCAGTGAGGATGATTCCCTGCGGATGACGCTGCTGCAGGATATGGTGAAACGGCCCCCGCCCTGGAGCAAGTCCAAATACCGGTAGGGTTGCCCAGGACCGCCCGGAGGTGGGACGCTAAGATGAATGCCGCCTAAAACAGAAGGGGGATTACGGCTCACACCCGGCGCCCATTATTCTAACAATTAAAAAAATATGGGACGGGAATGCCCTTTTAATTATTTCTTTTTACCACAGCACCACTACGGTATAATCCAGAGCCACCGGCTCTTCTATATCTATGGCTGTTCCGGCGGCAACCAGAACATATATGCCTCTCTCTGCTTCTAGAGTGCAGCCCCATCCATCGTTCTTGTTAAAATCCCACTGGCTTGCTGTCATGTTTTTCTTCATTGCGTCATAGAGGGCAAAATAGGTTGAGATTATGTTATTGCTCCCTCTTGCTTCCACATTTATTTCATAGCCCATTCCTATCATAACAACTGCATTTTTTATGGAGAGGATTTTATCTCCATGCCAGTATATGCCCGGCGATGGTTCATCAATTTTTATCCACGAGTCTGTTACAGCAGGGGTTTGAGGAATGCTAAGCAGAATAAGAATGGCGAGGGATGCAAATATCATCAACTTTTTCATGATAAAAGAAATTTTACCACTATAAATATTTATGCTTCTTATTTTTAAATTCACTCCATATCAGGAAGCCAAACATAACAAAATCTATATAAGTATTGGATATTTCCTTTAATATGAAAAGGGCACTTGTTATGGCGCTATTGCTACTATTTACTTTCTCCGCCTATGCACAGGAAACACCCTATTATTTCCATTATGATAAAAATCCAGAGCATGAGGATTATTTTTTGATGGACTACTCCCGCCCAACTGGCGGCTATTCCCGTTCTGTTGACCTTGATGATGGAGCGGTGATATGGGCAACACCTCCCTTCACCAAGGATACAAAGATAGAAGGTGATGTGAAGGTAACACTTTTTGTGGAGGCATACTTTTTGAAGGCAGATGTTCTCCCTTTCCAGATGAGAATAATAAAGGTTTCACTTGTTGATATAGCTCCTTCTGGCAATGTTGATGTGATAAAATCCACGAGACCAACACCCATTATATTCCTAAAAAATGAAACCATCAAGTCGCCCACTTTCAAGATAAGTAATGTGGAGACGGTTATTGCAGAGGGGCACTGCCTTGGAATAAAGGTGGAAAAATCCTTTGATATATTTTCCTTTTTCCCCTTCAGCACTCTCTCCCCCTTCTTTTCTACCAATATTCTTTTTGACTCCTCCACCACTGAATCATATGCTTCCATTCCAATAAATATTACAGCAGGAGGAATAAGCATTGAATGCTTCAATCAGGAAAAGGATGTTAAGGCAGGAGAGGATGTGATATACACACTTCTTGTGTATAATAATGGAAATCAGAATGATACGGTTCATTTAACCGTTGGGGAGGTGGCAGAGGGATGGAATGTTGAGTTAAGCAGAGAAATGCTGAACATACCTGCTAAAACCTTCAAGGATGTGGATGTTACAGTTACAGCCCCCGATAATGCGGAGCAGGGAGATTATCTGAATATAACAATATATACCCAGGGAAATACAGGTAGTGCCTCAATATGGCTTAATACATCCATAGCCCCTCCAGAATATGGAGTGAAGGTGACCGCAAAACAGGATGAGATTAAAGCATCACCTGGAGACACCGTAACTTTCGCTTTCACAGTTGAGAATACTGGCGATCTCTATACCACCTACAATCTTTTTGTCACCTGTGTATGGGATTATACGCTTGAAAGAAGCAGCATTACTCTTGATGTTGGGGAAAGCCA
>CAZWEL010000018.1:0-10186 GCA_964632955.1 uncultured Thermoplasmatales archaeon
TTATCTGATTTGCCATCACCGCCACTGGATTTTCCCTTGCCTTCACCTCCTCTATCTCTCTTTTCATTGCCTTCTGCGCAATCACCTTTGCCTCCGCATATTCCTCTGGATTTATAGCCACAATAAGCCCTCTGGATACTCTTCCAACACGATGGCCACTTCTTCCCACCCTCTGTATTATCCTCGTCACCTGGCGAGGGGAATTATATTGTAAAACAAAATCTGCCTGCCCTATGTCTATGCCGAGTTCGAGCGAGGAGGTGCATATTAAAGCCTTAACCTCTCCTTTCTTAAATTTATCCTCTGCCTCTATCCTTGCCTCTCTTGAAAGAGATCCATGATGTATCTCTATATCCAATCCTATTTCCCTCAAACGGGCAGCCAGTATTTCAGCCGCATCTCTTGTGTTCACAAAAAATAGAGTAGCATCATGCCCCTCTATAACCTCTTTTATCCTCCTTAGAAGAGCAGCAGATTCAACACTGACCCCAATTCTCTCGGCAATTCCATAATCTTCTTTCCTTATCTCAGGCAACTCCACCTTTATCTCCATAGCCTTCTCTCCCATGGCATCAATTATTTCCGCCTCTCTCTCCAGAAATTTAGCCACCTCTTCGGGATTTCCAACTGTGGCGGATAATCCAATTCTCTGGAAATCACCAGCGATCTCTTTCAACCTTTCCAGCGCCACCGCCATCTGCGCTCCTCTTTCCTCCCCCACTAACTCATGAATCTCATCCACAATAACCCATTTTACATTCTTCAGTCCCTCCCTCAATTTTTTTCCAGAGAGAAGAATCTGGAGTGTCTCTGGCGTTGTGATAAGCATATTTGGAGGATTTGTCACCTGCCTTCTCCTTTCCCTCTTTGTTGTGTCTCCATGGCGAACCCCTATGCTTATATTCAATGCCTTTCCCCACTCAGTTGTTCTTTTCAGCATGTCTCTATTGAGGGCACGGAGAGGGGTAATGTAAAGAATGTTTATCCCCTTCATTTCTTTCTTTTCCCTCTCTTTAATGAATAAATGAAATACAGGTAGAAGAGCAGCCTCCGTCTTTCCCAATCCGGTGGGAGCTATTATAAGACAGTGCTTTTCCTCAAGAATTTTTGGAATTGCCAATTTCTGAGGTAAAGTAAGTTCGCGAATGCCGAGTTTTTCCATGACTTCTTTTATTTCTGGATGAAGCACATTTATCACATTGGAGGACTTTAAATAAGCATTACCCTCATATCATTCCCATCCCCACAAGCCCCGCCACCCCCTTTTCTAGATAGTAGGGACAGGTTATATTCTCCATGGGATCTTTTATTTCCTCACCATATCTCTCACTCTTTGGCTCTATGCATGTAATGCCATTAAAATTCAAGCAGAATTCACATCTAACCATGATAAAAAATGTGGGCGGATATAAAAACTATATTGCCTTCTCTGCTCCCTTTTTTACTTCTTCATACACCTTTTTAAGAGGTATATTTCTTTCCTCTGCAATTCTTCTGCAATCTTCATATTCGGGAGAAATGCTTGTAATCTTTCCCTTATGGTATCCAACCTTTACTCTCACCTTTCCATATTTCGTTTCTACCTCCATAATTTTTCTTTCCAGAACATGCCTTCTCACGGAATGATATCTTATTCCAAAAGTTGTGGTTTCATTGAATATAATATCCTTTATTTCCTCCATTTTTTCTAATGGAGCAATTACTTTAAGCACATTTCCTGCTCTCCCCTTCTTCATCATTACAGGAACAATAAAGGCATCCATCGCTCCCACCTTCAGCAATTTTTCAATTATGAAGGGATACATTTCCGCATTCATATCATCTATGTTTGTTTCAATTACATATAATTCATGCATAAATGATTCATTCCCGATTGCAACTCTCAACACATTGGGCATATCCATTTTCCTTTTTCCCATCCCATAACCTATACTCTTTATCTCCATCTCGGGATATGAAAATTCAGCCATTGAAATTAGCGACGCCCCTGTAGGTGTTGTCATCTCCATTGGTATAGAGGTGAACACAACTGGTTTTCCCTTTAACAATTCCAGAGTGGCGGGAGACGGAACAGGTATAATGCCATGCTCTGTTTTAGCCTTCCCTTTTCCAAGAACAACAGGAGAGGAGTATATTTTCTTTATGTCCAATCCTTTTAGAGCAATAAGAGAGCCAACTATATCCACTATTGTATCCACTGCCCCCACCTCATGAAAATGTATTTTATCTATGCTTACGCCATGAATCTTTGCTTCCGCTTCCGCCAGATGATGAAATATTTTCTTTGCCTTTTCCTTTACATCCTCATCAATATCTGAATCCTCCAGAATTTTTATTATATCGGAAAGATGCCTTTCCTCCCTGCCCCCATATTTTACATTCACACTGGTTGCCTCTATCACATCTCTTTTCTTTTCAATAATGAGTTCGAAATCCAGACCAAGCTTTTCAAGTTCTTCTCTCAATTTTCCTTCCGAAAAGCCCGCATCTATTAAAGAAGCGAGGAACATATCTCCGCTTACTCCTGTTATTACATCAAAATAGGCAATCATTTCCCGCCTTCATTTCCTCCATAAATTTTCATATAATAGTCCCATTTAGCATCTATTTCCCTTTTTATCTCTTCCAGATCCTTCTCTGTAAGATGTCTGAATCTCCCCTGCATTCTCAGCCATTCCTCTATAGGTTTCCTTTCCTTCCCAGCCAGCAATCTCTTGCTGTATCCCGTGAATTCCATCTTTCCATTTATCATCTCGTAAAGAACCCATGCTCCCGTTTCCACTGCAAGGCGAGACATTTCCACCGTTTTACTCATATCAAATCTCCAGCCAGGCGGACAGGGGGCAAGAATTTCTATATACCTCGGACCTTCCATCTCCTTTGCCTTCTTCATCTTTTCATATAAATCGGTGAGATATGCAACGGTGGCTGTTGCTATATATGGAATATGGTGAGCCATCACAATCTCCGCCAGCTCCTTCTGCCTCTCCTTTTTTCCTGTCCAGGTTGTTGTGGTCCATGCTCCATAAGGTGTAGCTCCACTTCTCTGTATCCCGGTATTGGAATACATCTGATTGTTGTAACAGACATAGATGAAATCTGTTCCCCTCTCAAGTGCTCCCGACAAAGCCTGCAATCCTATGTCATAGCTCCCTCCGTCTCCAGCCCAGACAACCGGCAAAACATCCTTTTTCTCCAGCGCCTTTAAGGCGGATGAAACTCCCGAAGCCGCCGCCGCAGACGCTTCAAAGGCAATATTCAACGTTGGAACATTAAAGCCAGTTTTGGGATACAGTGCCTGCACCACGGCGCTGCATGATGCAGGTATGATGAGCATGGTTTTTTCTCCTAGTGCTTTCAATGCGGTTCTCAAGGCAATGGTTATCGGGCAACCAGGGCAGGCTGCGTGCCCCTTCAGCACCTTTTCTTCCAGCGGTAAATCCTTTATTGCCACCATCATTTCACCTCTATTGGATACAATCCCTCCTTCCCCTCTTTGGCAAGCTGATACATTCTCTCTATATCCTTATAGTTCACATCCATTCCTCCAAGCCCCGCCATGAATCCATGGACTTCGCTTCCGTTTCCTTTGATTTCATTATAGACAATACCTCCCAAGCCAGGAGAGATGGCTCGGTCTATCACAATCATTTTATCATATTTCAGCATTTCATAGGGGAAGGGGCGGAATGTTCTTAAATTCACAAGTCCGACTTTCTCTCCTTTCTCCCTTAAATTATCCACTGCCACCCTGCTTTCCGATGCTATGGCTGACATGGTTACTATCACATAATCTGCATCATCACATCTGTATTCCTGCACAAGCCCATATTCCCTGCCGAATTTCTTTCCGAATTCCTCTCCCACCTCCTGTATTACCTTCTTCGCTTTTTTCATGGCAAGATGCATATCATATCTTATTTCAATATAGTATTCTGGAGGAACAATATTTCCATGAGTTGCCGGATTTTCAACATCCATCTTCCATGCTGGCTTGTATTCTGGCAGAAACTCATCCACTTCTCTCTGCTCCGGAATTTCAGCGGGCATGGATGTGTGGCTTAGGATAAAACCATCGTAGCATATCATGGCGGGAAGCATTATCTCCTCATTTTCAGCAATCTTATATGCCTGAATAATGTTATCATACGCCTCTTGCACACTTGATGCATAAAATTGTATCCATCCTGTATCGCGCTGCGACATGGAGTCATTCAAATCACTCCAGATATTCCACCCTGGACCCAGGGCACGGTTAACATTCACCATAACTATTGGCAATCTTGCCAGCCCAGCCCAGTGAAGCATTTCATGCATCAGAAGCAATCCATGGGAGGAAGTGGCGGTAAAAGTTCGTGCCCCCACGCTTGCTGCCCCTATACAGGCAGCCATGGCGGAATGTTCCGATTCCACCCTTATAAATTCTGCATCCATTTCTCCATTCTCAACATACTGGGCAAGGCGCTCCACTATGGTTGTCTGGGGCGTTATAGGATATGCTGCCACCACATGGGGCTTCGCCATCTTGGCGGCTAAGGCGGCGATATGATTGCCAGTATCTATAACAATCATTTTTCCTCCCTCCTCATCTCTATGGCTTTGACAGGACATTCATTGGCACATATCCCGCAACCCTTGCAGTAATCATAATCCACCTCTGGATATTCATTTTTTGCTATGGCTGCATCGGGGCAATAAATCCAGCAGAACCAGCACTTTATGCATTTTTCTTTGTCTATAACAGGACGGAAAACACGCCATGTTCCCGTCTTTCCCATTGCCCCTTCAGTGGGCTTTGATAGGGCGGTTTTTATCATAGCATCACCTCATTATATGCCTGCTCCGCCGCGCTGGCATTTGCCTCTCCATGCCTTCCGAATCTTTCCATTATGGCTTCCTTAACCGCATCTATTTTAACGCCTTCCAGAATCTTTGCCAGCGCTCCCACCATGGGTGTATTCACAACTGGAATTCCTCCCACCATAATTTTATTGTTAATGGCTATGGTGGTTGCATCCACTGTTGCAACCCTACAAGGCATATCCACCTCTGATGGCTTCCTTGGAGTGTTCAGAAGAACTATACCATCTTCCCTGAGCCCCTCCATGACATTCACCACATCCATTATCCCTGTATCAAGAACCACCACTACATCCGGCTCTCTAATCTGGCTTCTGAGATATATCTCCTCATCGCTTATCCTTGCAAATGCCTTCACAGGAGCTCCCCTCCTTTCAGCCCCAAAAAATGGAAATGCCTGCACTCCTTTGTTCCCACTTTTGAGGGCGGCGGAGGCAAGAAGATTGGCTGCGGTAACACCACCCTGTCCACCTCTGCCATAAAATATTATTTCCTTCAGCATTTGCTAATGAATGCAGCCGTCATTAAAAAATTTTGGGGAGAGAGGAGTCATTTTTCATTCTGCCATCTTCTTTCTTGCCACCACTGCCTGCCCGAAGGATATGCCACCGTCTCCGCATGGAATGAAGGAAGGAAAGGCGAGATTAAATCCATTCTCCTTTGCCATCCTTTTTATCACTCTACTGATGTGTTCATTGTATGCGCATCCGCCAGATATCACCATGTTTTTTATCCCTCTCTTCTCTGCTTCCATTATCGCCGCCTCCGCAAGAGAAATGGCTATATACTCCTCTGCAGAATAAGCCAGATCTTCTTTCCTTTCCTTTCCAACCCTCTCAAAAATTTCCCTTACCATCTCCTTTGTATGGATAACGCCATTTCTTATCTCCACCTCCAACTCCAGCACATTTTTGCCATTCCTTGCCAAACTTTCCAGTTTCATTGCTCCCTCGCCCTCATAGTTCATCTTGTGGCATATATCCAGCATGGCGGCAACACCATCCAGCAAACGGCCACAGCTGCTTGTCTTTAATTTCCCATCTTCCACCATTTTAAGTACAATCTCCACCTCTTTTTCCCCATGAGGAAATGCATTTTTCCTTTCCATCAAAAATTCCTCCGCCTCCCTCCCAAGGATGCCTGCCAGCATGCGAAGAGGATATTTTGTAGCCATATCTCCTCCGGGCATGGAATGATACTCCAGATGAGCCAGTCTCCTGTAATCAGAAATGTTTGAATATAGCACTTCCCCTCCCCATGCCATGCCATCCTCGCCATATCCAAAGCCATCAATGGAAATGCCTATCACCTCCTCCATGCCATTCTCTGCCATCACCCCTGCAACATGGGCATGATGATGCTGTATTTTGAATAGAGGAATTTTATTTTGTGCTGCCATCTCCTCCGCATATCTGGTGGTGAGGAAGGAAGGGTGTAAATCGCATGCCATGGCATCCGCCTTGAAATTAATTAAAGATGAGAGATGGGCTATGGCATCTCTGAAAAATTCAACATTTTCCATGCTATCAACATGCCCCAGATACTGGGTGAGAAATGCATGCTTTTTTGCAAGAAGACATGCCACAACATTTTCTTCTGCTCCAGTTGCCAATATATTTTCTCCTTCTTCCCTGATAGCAATGGAGGTGGGAACAAATCCTCTGCTTCTCCTTATAAGCAATGCTTTTCCATTCACAACTCTGATTATCGAATCATCGCACCTCTGCCATATGCGACGATTGTAGAATAGTGTGGCATCTGCCCCCATTTTTTCAATTTCCTCCTCAGTATGAATTATTGGTTTTCCGGGAAAATTGGCAGAGGTCATCACAAGAGGGCTGTCTATTTTCTTGAAAAGGAGATAATGAAGGCCTGTATAGGGGAGCATCACGCCGTAGTTATGGAGCCCGGGGGCAATATAAGGCAACTCCCTTTTTTTATTAAGGAGGACAATCGGACGGATATAGGAAGAAAGCAACTCCTTTTCTTCTTCGCCAATATATGCTATTCTTTCCACCATCTCCATATCCTTTGCCATTATAGCAAAGGGTTTTTCAGGTCTGCCAAGCATCCTCCTTAAATTTTTAACGGCACTGGAATCAGTGGCGAGGCAGGAAAGATGGTAGCCCCCTACTCCCTTAATCGCCAGTATTTTTCCCTCTATCAGCATTCTGCATGCTTTCCAGATTGCCTCTTCACCCTCCTTAACTTCCTCTCCATATTTAAGGAAAATTCTAGGACCACAATTTTTGCATGCTATGGTCTGGGCATGGTAGCGTCTGTCCAGTGGATTGGTATACTCTGCATAACATTCATGGCACATCTCAAATTCATTCATGGTGGTGTTTGGTCTGTCATATGGCAAACGTTTTATTATTGTGAACCTTGGCCCGCAATTGGTGCATGTGGTGAAAAAATAGTTATGTCTTCTCCCCTCCCTCTCCATATCTTCAAGGCAATCATTACATATGGCAATATCGGGAGGGATGATGGAAATACCTTCTCCCCTTTCCTCCCTGCTTTTCCTTATTTCAAAATTTTCATAACCCTTTCCTCCCTGAAACTCAGTCTTTATACTCTCTATGGAGGCCAGCGGCGGCTTCTTTTCCTCCAGCATCTCAATAAATTTTTTTATTTTTTTCTCCTCCCCCTCAACCTCTATTTCAACACCCGCATCCCCCATGTTAAGAACATATCCCTTAAGTCCGAGCATGACGGCAATTCTATACACAAACGGGCGGAAGCCAACACCCTGAACGATGCCGTTCACCCATATTCTGGCAAGCACAAGGAAAAATGCATTTCCTATAATAATTTTTGGCGTTCCTTCCTATTGAAATATCTTGTCAATCCCACTATAAATATTCCATATAGTATCCATATGAATAGAATGCCTGCAAGGACTTCAGGAAGATTCGTCACCTCCTTTTTCTCCGGCTCCTCCATGAAGAATTTCATATCCCCAATAAAATCTGTGGGATTTATTTCATAATCTTCCAGTTCTTTTTCATATTTCAGTTCCCTTCTCAATATTTTGAAGGCAATTTCCACCTTCAGGGATATTTTATCTGAGAGGGTTGAAACAAAGTCATCCAGATTTTCATCCTGGATGCAGGATGTCATACCAATCTCTATATTTTTTCTGTGGAAGGCATAATGCCTTGTCGAAGAATATGCTTGAGCGATGGCAATATTATTGGCAAACAGAGTTGCATTGAAGGGGAAGATGGGCAGAAAAGGAAAGCAGGATGCATTGATGATGGAGTCAAATTTTATTTTTTCATTACTAATATCCCAGTGGGATGTGGCATCCTTTACTTTAAACAGAAATGATAAGGATATTTTCTCCAGTTCCTGGTCAACCGTATCCAGGATAGAGGTGTTGATGGAGGATGTTCCATTAAAATACTGAGTTTTGAATTTCACTCCTCCAATGGTGAAATTTATGGGGAGAACGATGTCTATCACGCTATGCTCATTATTTTTTATATGGGAGAGAAGACAATCTGGAAGGAGGCGATTATTTATTTCCGCCACCATAGTGATGGTGGAAATTGCTCTCCCTGGAATATTTTCTGGCTGCAGAAGCCCTATCTTTCCTATTTTCTCTCCATTGAAATATATTACTCCATTTACCATTTCTTTTTTAAAGGAAATATCAAAACTGTTGGGATTACATATGTCCACATCCACCAGAATCTGTGTTTTCTTCTCATCAATGTTTTCTATCCTTGCATTATAAGGCTTGCCGGCGGAGGGAGTAAAATATTCATTTTCCACAGCAAATTCCAGAAAAATGAGAATGGATGCAATAACAAGAAAAATGAATAGGGCAATGGCAAGAAGCAGAATTCTCCTTTTTTCCATCAAACTAATTCATTTTCAGATATTTAAAACTTGCAAGATTATATTCTGGCAAGACAATGAAAAAATACATTTATCACGTGTGCATTTATTGACGATGAGAAGATATGCGGTGGTTATGATATTCATTCTACTTATGCCTGTAGCCACCGCATGCAAGGATGTCATAGTGATGGATGGGGGAACGGCGGGAGATTACAATCTTTTCATGAAGGTGAGAGATCCATCCCGACCAGGCACACAGGTTCTCTGGATGGTGGATAGGGGCTATGAGTATTCTTATCATCATCCATGGAAGGGCTATAACATTCCATATAGGGTTGAACATAAAATGATAGGTGTTGCAACCTTGGGAGATACACCTCCCAATATTTTTAAGGCAGGAATGCTAATGACTGATGCGGACATTGTGTATGGAGATGCCGACTCACCCACCTTCTATGTGAACCCCACTAAATATGCATGGGATGACTTTGACTGGCTCCGCTATGCCGCCCAAAAGGCGGGCAGTACAGAAGAGGCGGTAAATCTTCTCGAGGAAGTTCAGGAGATGCATGCACCGGGTGTGGGGGAAAATCTTTTTGTTGTTGGTAAGAAAGATGCATATGTTATAGAGGCGGATGCCTTTCATTTTATAAGCGAGAAGGCAGATGGCATTGTAGTCATGTCCAACTATCCAAAACAACTCTGGCACACAAGATTGCTTCGCAGAATTGCCATCTCTTCCAGTTTCGATAGAGTTTTCGAGGGGGATGTTAGAAAATGGCAGTGTGTAAGGTTAGGGGGTATGGAGGGAGTGAAATTCACAAAAATTGATGGAAATGGAGTGGTGGCTAAACAGATTCCCACTGGCAAGAAAGTTGAGATAGGAGTTGGAAAAGGGGCGAAGGTGGGAAATTTTTATGTTGAGGTGGAAAGCACAGAGGGAAGAAAAGCAAGAGTAAAGGTATGCTATGAATATTACGCATGGGAGAATATCATCAAGAATATGCTGCAGGAGAAATATGGACACATTACAGCACTGGACCTCATGAATCTTTCCCGTTTGCAATCAGATGATTTAAATGGGTTAAGAGGGATGTGTGAGGGTGAGAAAAAAGCCACCATGATTTATAGGATTCCCACCGGTGATGGGATAACCATGGGATGGTTTGCTCCTGACCAGTGTGCCTCCATATTCGTGCCCGTGCATATATGCGATACGGAGATAGCAGAGGAATACACCAACGGGATGGCAGCAGAGCAGGCACTCGCCATATTGAATAACATAGGCAAGACAGATTTCAGCAATGTGGAAAGGGTCTTTATAAAGGAAAATGAAAGGATGGAAAGGATAGCCATGGAAAGGAAAAAGGAGGCGGGGATAATGACCCTTACAGATGTGGAAATGCAGAGGCAGGCATTTCTCATGCAGAAACTTTATCTTGGCATGAGTGGGGGGGAAAGGGCAAAAATATTGAAG
>CAZWEL010000018.1:10196-10555 GCA_964632955.1 uncultured Thermoplasmatales archaeon
AACGATTATTATACAACCATATCCAATATTGCTTCTCTTATAAACAATTTTGATGACGGGGAAAAGGAGATGATGGCAAGGATGGCTCTCAGCATGGCAAAAATAAGGGTGGGTGTGGAGGAGATTATAAATGGAAGTACTTTCAGTGAGGAATATAAAAAAGCGGAGGAAATGGTGGATAAGGGAAAATATAGGGATGCAGTTATAATAATAAAATCAATTTTCAGGGAAAGCGATAGCAATCTTTTTGGGGTAACACATCCAGAGGGTGGCGAGAAGAATAATGAACAAATTATCCTAGTTTCTTCCTTCCTAATTTTTGTTGCAATAGTCGCCATAATGTTGAAAAAACCGAAGAA
>CAZWEL010000019.1:0-10478 GCA_964632955.1 uncultured Thermoplasmatales archaeon
GAAGGGAAAACCATCCTATGCCGCCTGTAAATATTATCACCCCTCCTATTATGAGAGCCATCACCGTGCCGCCCATGTCCAGTATCCTGTATTTCACGCTTATGAGTGCAAACACTATGCATATGGCTGCCTTTAGAGCAATTTCAATCATCCTTTTACCACTCCTAGAGGTCGCATCTTTGCAACTTTGAGGGACAAGCCGGCGCCATGGGTTGTTTCAACAACCTTGCTCACATCCTTATAGGCATCGGGGCTCTCCTCAGCCATGACACTCCAGCTTGCGGCATGGGCGTATATGCCCTTGCTTTCCAGCATTCTTGCTATCTCTCTGCCGTTCCATCTCCTCTTTGCCTGCTGTCTGCTCATTACTCTGCCTGCTCCATGGCAGGTGGAGCCGAAGGTTTCCTCCGATTCATCTGTGCCCCGCAGGAGGTAGCTTTCGGTTCCCATATCTCCAGGGATAAGAACGGGCTGTCCCACTTTGCTGTACTTTGCCGGCACTTCCTTTCTGCTGGGTCCGAAAGAGCGAGTTGCTCCCTTTCTGTGGACATACACCATCTTCTTCTCGCCGTCCACCACATGCTCCTCCAGTTTTGCTATGTTGTGGCATACATCATATACAATATGCATTTCCATTTCCTCCGCATCCCTTTTAAGCACATTCTCGAAGGACTGGCGGACCCAGTGAACAATCATCTGCCTGTTTGCCCATGCAAAGTTTGCGCCGCACGCCATGGCTCTGAAATAATTTTCTCCTTCCCTGCTTTTCACAGGGGCGCATGCCAGCTGCCTGTCTGGAAGGGAAATGTTGTATTTTTTAACGGCATTCTCAAAAATCCTCAAATAGTCAGAGCATATCTGATGACCGCATCCCCTCGAGCCGGTATGAATCATCACTACTATCTGGTTCTTCTCAACTCCATATGCCTTTGCCGCCTCCTCATCATATATCTCCTCCACCCTCTGAATTTCTAGGAAATGATTTCCTGCTCCCAGCGAGCCCACCTGGGATTTTCCTCTCTCCTTTGCTTTATCCGAAACAAGGCTAGCATCAGCCACCCCCATCCTCCCGTTTTCTTCAAGATACTCCAAATCTTCGTCCCATCCATAGCCATGGTCGACAGCCCATTTGGCGCCCAGCTCAAGCACCTCATCCAGCTGAGCCCTGTTGAGCTGAACCCTCGCCTTGCTTCCCACACCGGAAGGCACATTTTTGAAAAGTTCATCCACCAGATGCCTTATGGTCTTTCTGTCCAAGTCACTGGCTTTCAGATTAGTCCTCACCAGGCGGACGCCGCAGTTTATGTCGAAGCCGACACCCCCTGGAGAGATAACACCTTCCTCAGCATCTGTGGCAGCCACACCTCCTATTGGAAAGCCATAGCCCCAATGGATGTCAGGCATAGCCATGGATTTTCCCACTATGCCCGGCAGGGTGGCGACATTGGCTGTCTGCTCCGGGGCGTTATCCTTCTTTATGCTGGCAAGCATGTCATCGCTGGCGTAGATGACGGCTGGAACCCTCATTCTCAGATTTCCCTTTATTCCTCTATAGCTTTTGGGTATCTGGTATCTGTACTCTCCTATCTTCTCAAGCGGACCTTCCCACATTTTCTCACCTATATATCAAATAATACTCTAATGAGCACTCCTTTTTTATCTCTTTTTATTTCCAGCATGTGATATGTAACCGCTTTTATTTCAACACCATATCCATGCTTTTCCCTGCTGTACTCCTCGCCATATGCTACTCCAACAAGTTTTTTGTCTATTGTGACATCAAATCTTCCGAATACTAGGCCTTCCACGTCATGAATATAAAGAAGTTCTGACAGCCAGTCCACAAGGAGCATTTCTTCATCTCCTTCATTGTCTATTTCCACCCTCCTCTCCGTCTTTTCCTCTATTTTTGCATCATTGGTGATTATGGCGAACATTCCTCTGGCTGCCTCCGCAAAGGCTTCCTCCATCGTTTTTCCTCTTGCCTCTATCCCCACATCGGCGGTGTGCTCTATGATTTTATACACGTGTGAGAAAAAAGGCGCATTATAAAAATATTGGGGAGGGTAAGAAAAAACCCGGAAGGCGTGGAGGCATCTTACACTCCCCTCCCCATTTATTTATTAAATTTGGGATTTTTAAACATTTCGATTTTTTTTGCAGATTTTGTTTCATCCAAAGAAATTTAAAGAGTGATAAAATTGATGAGAGCAAGATGTATATCTTTTTCATGAGTAAATATTAAATATACAATCCCTATTTTATGCCACCTATGCCAGAGGAAAATAAAGAATTCAAGTATATTGTACGTATCGCAGCCACAGATATAGATGGCAATAAGCCGACAAGATATGCCCTCACCCAGATAAAGGGTATAAACTATATGGTTGCCAATGCCATATTGAACAGAACGGGAGTGGATGGAAGGGAGAGAATAGGAAATATGAGCGACGAGGATATAGAGAAACTGAGCAATGCAATAGAAACAATAAATGACTGGCTTCCCGTCTGGATGAGAAATAGAAGGAAGGATTTATTTACAGGAGAAGATAAACATCTTATAGGTACGGAAATAGAACTCACTTTAAGAGAGGATATAAATCTCCTCAGGAAGATAAGGAGTTATCGCGGTATAAGGCACGAGCGCAGATTACCCGTAAGGGGGCAGAGAACGAGAAGTAATAAGAGAAGAGGACTCACCGTTGGTGTGGTTAGAAAGGGAAGGAGGTAATTGAATGGGCGATCCAAGATTTCCAAGGAAAAAGTATGAAACACCTTCTCATCCCTGGGAGGCAGAGAGGATAAAGAGGGAGAGGGAGCTCATCTATAAATATGGTTTGAAGAATAAGAGGGAGGTATGGAGGGCGGAGACATTCCTCAGAAAGCTGAGGGAGCAGGCACGCCGTCTTCTTGCGCGCCCTGGAGAGGAGCAGGCGGAAAAGGAAAAGGAGAATCTGCTTAAGAGGGTGGCTCGTCTTGGAATATTGCCTGCAAATGCAACGCTTGATGATATTCTGGCACTGAATGTGGAAGATATTTTGGGCAGGAGATTGCAGACCCTTGTTTACATTCATGGGCTGGCAAGAACACCAAAGCAGGCAAGACAACTCATTGTTCATGGACATATAGCAATCGATGGCAGAAAGGTGAGAGTGCCCTCCTATCTTGTGAGAAAGGATGAAGAAGAGCATATCTCCTATTCCTATTCATCTCCTCTCAATGATGAAATGCATCCCATGCGTCCCAAGGCGGAGGAACGTGTACTCGTGAAGGAGGAAAAGAAGGAAATGGAGGAGGAGGTGACAGCAAATGGTTAAGTGGGCAGTTGCACACATATTCGCATCCCATAACAACACAATCATTACCGTTACAGACATAACGGGGGCAGAAACCCTTGCGAAATGTTCTGGAGGGATGGTTGTTAAAGCCGACAAGGATGAACCATCTCCCTATGCGGCGATGATAGCAGCCCAGAGGGTGGCAGAGGAGATAAAGGAGAAGGGGATAGATGGCATTCATATAAAGGTGAGGGGGATAGGAAGGGGAAGAAGCAAAAGTCCTGGACCGGGAGCACAGGCAGCCATAAGGGCGCTTGCCAGGGCAGGATTAAGAATAGGAAGAATAGAGGATGTCACACCTCTCCCCCATGATGGATGCAGGGAGAAGGGTGGAAGAAGGGGAAGAAGGGTATGAAAATACAGTTTCTCGAACTCAAAGATGATTATGCAAAAGTGCTTTTTGAGGATACAAGTCCCTATTTTGTAAACGCCATAAGAAGAGCCCTAATGTCAGATATACCAAAACTGGCAATAGAAAACGTCACCATATATGATAACACCTCTGCCCTTTTTGATGAAATAATTGCTCATCGATTGGGCTTGATACCCCTCCCAACCCATCTTGATTTACTGAATTTCAGAGAAGAATGCTCATGCGGCGGCAAGGGATGCCCCAGTTGCGTTGTTCACTATACACTTAGCAAAGAAGGTGAATGCACTGTCTATTCAGGGGATTTGAGACCCGAAGATCCGATGTGGGCTGTTTTGGACAAGAATATTCCTATAGTGAGATTACTGAAAGGACAACGCCTAATTCTTGAGGCGGAGGCGCAGCTGGGCAGGGGCAAGGAACATGCAAAATGGCAGGTGGTGAGTGGCATCGGCTATAAATATTATCCCATGATAGAGATAGACGAGGAAAAATGCAATCTCTGCGGGGAATGTGTGAGCATATGCCCAAGAGATGTTCTTGAAATAAAGAGGAAAAAACTAGTGGTTAAAGATGAGATGGTATGCACATTATGCAGGAGCTGCATGGAGGTATGTGAAAAGGATGCAATAAAAGTGGAGGGGGATGAGAAGAGAATAATACTCCAGTATGAAACCGATGGCTCTCTTTCAGCCAGAGATGCTTTGAAGGAGGCATTGAAGGCATTGCATCAGAAATATGATGAGATGGAAAAGGTGCTGTAATCACAACTTTAGGGGAAATCTCCAGTCTATTCCCACGGTTCTGAAACCCATTTTTGGTATTGCTGGAAATCTTCTTTTATGCTCATTTTTCTCAACCATCGAGTATATCCTTTCCACCTCCTTTTCCTCCACATCTGCCATTTTTGCTATGGATGGAATATCCATCTTCCTCTCTATTCCATAAAGAATAACATCGATTTTTTCATAGCTCAGTCCTATTTCCTTCTCATCCGTCTGCCCTTTCCATAGCCCTGCGGTGGGGGTTTTCTCGATTATTTTTTCAGGAATTTCGAGATATCTGGCGAGTATGTAAACCTGAGTTTTATATAAATCGCCAATGGGCATGAAATCACTGCCTCCGTCTCCATATTTGGTATAGTATCCGAGAAGAATCTCGGTTTTGTTTGACGTGCCACATACAAGGGCATTTTCTGAATTTGCTCTCTGATACAGAAATATCATTCTCAACCTTGCTTTTATGTTGCCCAGAACCACTTCATTCATCTCCCCGCATACATTTGTTACGGAATGAATCATGGGGGATAGATCTATGGTTGTGTATCCTATTCCAAGATTTTTCGCCATGAGACGGGAATCTTCGAGATCTTCCAATGGTGTGGATATGTCGGGCATGAAGATGGCATGAACATTTTCCTCCCCCAATGCCATGGTGGCAAGTTTTGCAACAAGAGCAGAATCAATACCTCCTGAAAGCCCTATCACCACCTTTTTTCTTCCACATTTCTCCGCATATTCTCTAATAAAGTTGACTATCACCTCTGAGGATTTTTCAGCATCAATTTCAAGCATGCAAAGTTATAAAAGATGGGAATTTATTTCTTGCGATGAAAATCTGCCTGAGTAATATAAATCCAAAGGTGGGGAATAAGAAAAAAAACATAAAGAAAATGGAAAAGGTCATGGATTCAACAGAGGCAGATATGTACATTTTTGGAGAAATGTCTCTCACGGGCTATGTCTGCAGGGAAGATGTTTATAATCTTTCAGAGGGGAAGAATGGCAATTCAATAAAAACACTCCAGGAAATATCAAAGGAGAAGAATGCTGCCATAATCTTTGGTATGCCCTTCAGCGAGAGAGAAGGTATTGTTTATAACGCGGCTGTGCTTATAGATGGTGATAGCATAGGCATCTACAAAAAAAATTTTCTCGCCAATTTCGGTCCATTCGAGGAAAAATTTTATTTTGCTGAAGGAAGCGAGGCACCGGTTTTCAAGGTAGGAGATATGAATATAGGGATGTGCATATGCTATGATATATTCTTTCCGGAAATTTCAAAAATTATGGCATTGAAGGGGGCTGATATCCTTGTATGTCTCTCTGCTTCTCCCACCATTTCAAAGGAGCATTTTGAGCGAGTCCTTCCGGCGAGGGCGACAGAGAATACGGTCTTCATGGCTTACTGTAATCTTGTGGGAGAGCAGGATGGATTAACATTCTGGGGAGGGAGCCAGATTTATTCTCCAAAGGGCAATTTACTGGCGAGAGCGGAATATATGAAGGAGGCAAGCATCGTCCAAGAAATAGATATAAATCTTCTCAGAGAGGCAAGGATTGCAAGGCCTACATTAAGGGATACAAAGGCAGAGAAATTTCTCTCTGCTTTTAATGCCGCCCATGGAAAGCATGTATTCAATGATTATGTGAAGAAGGGCATGGATATGGCATGGAAGGCGGGAGGAAAAGAATGGGAGGAAGTGGAGGTTTATGGAAACGAGGATGTGGCATATGGGATAAAACTTGTGATGGGAGACATAAAAATCAGCATTAAGGAAAGCAGCATCATAAAGGCAGTATTCAGGAGTGAAGATGAGAAAAAAGAGATAACGTGATTAAATATAAATACTACAAAATTTTTCCCCCTCATGAATTACGATTATGAAGTGGCTATAATTGGGGCAGGAGCAGCAGGTTATTCTGCTGCCATCTATGCGGGAAGGAGTGGAGCAAAGGTTGCTGTTTTTGATAAGGGAATGGGTGGCGGATTGACGACGGAGGCGCCGCTTGTGGAGAATTATCCGGGATTCAAAAGTATAGGTGGCGTTGAACTTATGGAAAAGATGAAGGAACATGCCTCAGAATATGCTGAAATGAGATTTGGGGAGGAAGTCACGGACATTGAAGCAAGGGAGGATGGAGTTATTCTTACAACCACGAGGGGGAAATATAATGTGGGAGCCACCATTCTGTGCACTGGAACCGAGCATCGAAAGCTGAATGTGAAGGGGGAGAAGGAATTTGCAGGAAGAGGTGTATCCTATTGTGCCACATGCGATGGATTCTTTTTTAAGGGTAAAAAGGTTGCTATGGTGGGAGGAGGAAGCAGTGCAGTTATAGAAGCAATTTATCTCAAGCAGATTGGTTGCGATGTTGTTCTGATTCATAGAAGGGATGAATTGAGGGCTGAGAAGGCATTGGAAGATGAAGCAAAGGAGAAGGGCATAGAATTCATATGGAACAGTGTGGTGGAGGAAATTTTTGGAGACGAGATGGTGAAGGGAATCAAAATCAAAAATGTGAAGACAGGGGAGATAAGCACACTTGAGGTAGATGGCGTTTTCGTTTCCATAGGAGAGGAACCGCAGAATAAACTTGCGAGAAAACTGGGTCTTGAGATGGACGAGGCAGGTTATGTGAAAATAGATGGCATGGGGAGAACAAATGTGGAAAGGATATTTGCGGCAGGAGATTTGACAGGTGGCGTGAGGCAG
Source organism: uncultured Thermoplasmatales archaeon (assembly GCA_964632955.1). GTDB lineage: Archaea > Thermoplasmatota > E2 > UBA202 > JdFR-43 > JAGGZK01. Next base: position 7,205 of record CAZWEL010000019.1, read on the forward strand.
ATTGTTACAGCATGTGCCGAGGGAGCAAAGGCAGCACTGGCATCCATGAAGGTGATAGGGAAGAGAAGCCCCTACTGAACATTCAGAAAGATTTATATACCCCGGGTGCAAAAATATAATCTATGATTGTCACACTTGAGGATTTAGCTACAGCCATCGCCTCTAGGGTGGATATAGATATAGAATCGGCGATGAAGGACGCCAATTTTGTTATGGACTTGTTTGGCTTTGAGGATAGGATAATAGATAACATTCTTGAGCCGGAGGACAGGCAGCTTTTTTATATATTAGAGGAGGAGGGAATGCTGATTACTGAGAGGGAGGAAACAACCATATATGACGGCAGGAGCTGGAGAACCCATTATTGGTTCCTTAATAAAGAAACAATATTAAAATACAAGGAAGAGGGGAAAAGGAAGAGAGAGGAAAGGAGAAAAAGAGAGGAAGATGCATCAGATATATACAATGAAATTCCAGAGGAACTGTGGTTTGGTCATTAATCTTTTTCTAGAATCTCCTTCACTATGTCCCTGAATCCTTCAAATCCCACCGGGCGTGCTATGACTCCCTTCGCCCCTGCCTTTTCCAATTCCTTTGCCCATTCAGTGCCGAAATAGGCGGTGAAGCCATATACCTGTGCATCAGGGTCGAGAGAAAGAATGCGTTTCGTCGCCTCCACCCCATCCATTCCAGGAAGTTTTAAATCCATTATGACAAGGTCCGGCTTTTTCCCTTTCTTCAGCAATTCCTTATATTTTTCCACTCCTTCCTCCCCGCTGAACGCCTGATGAATCTTTATTTTGAGAGGAGAAAGATACTCTTTTATAAGCTCCTGTATGGGCTCCTCATCTTCAACAACAAGCATGGATGCCATTGTAAATGTATTTGCTACCCATTTATAAAACTATTTTTTATATCTATCTTGAGAGAACTATTCCATTTTTTCATTTCTTTGCTATCACAAAGTGGTTGTCAGGATATTTCTTCGATACCTTTTTCACACTCCATGCTTTCTCTATTCTCAATCCCGCCTTTTTTACGTCTCTTTTCAACTCTCCCATGCTGTAGAGATGATAAAATCTCATCACTTTAACTCCTCTTTTCCATGGAACATATATATCACCTCCAAATGGATGCAGAAGAAAATGCCTCCTCCACCTATCCTGCCATTTTGCCCAGACAGAAATTATGACTCTGCTATTTTGCTTAAGAACCCGTCTTACCTCAGAAAGAGATTGAATTCTTTCCTTCCTGCGCCTTATATTATGAAGAGATGCAATGAAAAGGATTCCATCAAAAAAATTATCGGGAAAAGGGAGGCGGCGTGCGTCTCCTCCAATCAGAATAACATTTTCTATACCCTTTTCCATTATATTCCTTTTTGCCATCTCAAGCATTTTAATGGAAAAATCCAGTCCCACGGCGATGCTGCATTTTTCAGATGCAGGAATAAGATGCCTCCCATTCCCACAACCTATATCGAGACATATGCCTCTTATTCCTTCAATAAAATCAGTGCATTCCTCCCATGGGGAGCGGCGGGTGGCATCGAAATCTTCGGCAATGACATCCCACTCTTTCACTGAAAGTAAATACTTTTGTATAGAAATATATTGGGTTGAGCATATATTTCAAATCCGAGGTGTAAAGTAAACAGCACCTCTTCCACTCCTCTTCCCTATTTCTTTATAATAGGAAATATATCTAAAAACACCCTGCAACCTTTATATATTAAAAGATTATTTCACGTCAATGGCAAGAATGCATGCAAGAAGGAAGGGCAGATCTGGTTCAAAACATCCTGTGGAAAGACAGCATCCAGAATGGAGTTTAAAGCCGGAGGAAATTGAAGAGTTAATAGTGAAGATGGCTGAAGAAGGAAAGCAACCAGCCACCATTGGTTTAATTCTCCGGGATTCCTACGGAGTGCCGGATGTAAAGGCAGCATTGGGCAAGAAAATAACAAAGGTTCTAGAAGAGCATGATTTATTGCCTGAGATACCTGAAGACCTGAGCAATCTGCTTGATAAAAGAGAAAATCTTCTCAAACATCTTGCCGAAAATAAAAGGGATTTGCATAATAAGAGAAGGTTACAGCTTATAGATGCAAAGATAAGAAGGCTGGTGAAATACTACAAAAGAGAAGGAAGATTGCCGGAAAACTGGAAATACTCATAACTTTTCCTTCTGCACCTTTATTGCTTCTTCCAGTTTCATTTCACCTTTTAAAACCTTTCTTGCAAGTTCTTTCGAGATTGTTATGGTACCACTTTTTATTCTACTCAATCTTTGCATCTCTCTTATCTCTCCATCCTTTGGTTCAATCCTGAGTTTATTTCTTATTTTAACTCCTTCCACCATGGCGATGGAAGATGCAGCAACGGCATCATCATCTTGGCAATGAATTCTTGCTTCATCAACCATTTCCACATGTATTTTCTCATCCATGAGAAGATTTATTATTCTATTTCTTATTAGGGGGGCTCCATTTCCTATTCTTACTTTAACGCTGCTGGCTTTCATTTCTCTTATATACCTCTTTATAAATTTCGCCGCCGCCTCCGGCGATTTCCTCACAAATCTTCTTATGAGTTTGTTGTTCCCATATATGGCTATACCTATGTTTTCCCCTGGATCTATCCCGAAAACTATGTCGATTTTTTCGTCAGAAGAAAGTATGATTGCTCTGTCTATCAAACTTTCCACATCTTCTCCAGCCCATCTTATCACATTTTTAAAATTTACTTCATCTTCCTCTGATGATATTATTACATCCACATTATAGGGTATTTCATCTTTAAAAGTGAGAGATACGAAGGAGATATCCCTTTTTCTGAGTGATTCTATTAAATCATGATAGAGGGCAAAGTTGGAAGTAAGTACACCAATCACATTTTTATATTTCTCTGCCTATTTAAACTTTATATTATATGCCGATATAACTGACATGAAACGTGCTCATGTTATTATTCATGGAAAGGTGCAGGGGGTGTGGTTCAGAGCCCACACAAAGGGGACGGCTGACCGTATAGGTGTTGCGGGATGGGTACGCAATCTGCCGGACGGCACGGTGGAGGCGGTTTTTGAAGGAGATGATAAAAAGGTGGAGGAGATGGTGAAATGGTGTCATCGTGGCTCTCCAATGGCAAGAGTTACAAAAGTGGATGTGGAATATGAGGAACCGAAGGGAGAGAGGGATTTTATTATAAGATATGATTGAAATGAGAGGATAAATTATATTTAATTGAGAGTATACCATTTATGCTCTGCGTAG
>CAZWEL010000020.1:0-10332 GCA_964632955.1 uncultured Thermoplasmatales archaeon
CTTGCCAGAAATAACACGCTGGATGAATTTGTTAAATACATGCTCGATGGAGAAATAGGAAAACAGACCTATAAGCTCTCCAAAGCCATATATCCCGTAAAGAGGGTGGAAGTTCATAAGTCAGAATTGTTGGATATTCCAAAGGTTGAGGCAAAGAAGGAGGAAGAGATACCTCCAGAAGGGGAAATGGAAGAGGAGATGGTCGAGGCAGAGGAAGAAATGGTTGAAGCAGAGGGAGAAGAAACACCAGAGGAGGAAACTTCTGAGGAAGTAGCAGAGGCAATGGAGGAGGAGGCGGAGGAAGAAACAGAAGTTCCTGAAGGAAGCGAAGAGGGCGAGGAAGAAGAGAAAAAAGAAGAATCAGAGTAATCTTTTAACGATTTCCTCCTTTAACTCTTTTATTCCCATTCCAGTTTTGCATGATATTTTCATAAAATCCGTTTTTCCACCCATATCTGCCTTGTTCTCCACCACAATTATATCCACATCAAACTCCTTTCTTATTTCCTCAAGAAGATTCATCTGCTGCTCAAGCGGATAGCCACAGTGGAGGGTTGCATCAACAACAAAGATAATCAAATCGGGCAGATGGCGGAGGGCTATTATCCCCTGTCTCTCTATTTCATTCCTCTCCTCGTCTCTCCTGTCCAGTAGCCCAGGGGCTTCAATCACCTGTATTTTTATTGTTTCGTGATTCTTCTTTTTCCTTATATGCCCCACCACAAGCCCCTTTGTGGTGAAGGGATAGGAATCTATCTCTGGCTTTGCAGATGAAAGCAGGGAAAGAAGAGATGATTTTCCAACGTTTGGATATCCAGCGATTATCACTGTGGGGAGCAATGGATCTATATGGGGAAGTTTTTTCATCTTCGACCTTGCATCTTCAAGAAATTTGAGATGATGATTCATCTCATATACAATGGACGAGATTCTTCCATAGAGAGAAGAAACGATTTCCCTGTAATTGCTCTCCCTTTTAGCCCTTTTTATAGAGTAGGATGCAATTCTGTTTATTCTTTTCCTGCTGGCGTCTATGCCGCCTATCGCCTTCCTGAGATTGTCCACCCCGATAACGATATCAATCAGTTCATAATGGAAGGGATGAAGATGATCAAAGGAGGGAAATGCCTTCACATATTTCTGCAAGGTGTTGTTCAGGATATCCTTTACGGTGGATATCTTATTTATTGCCTTTGTTTTCCCCCTGCCCTTAACTTTCTTTGCTCTCCCAAATGCCTTGTCAAGAAGGGCATCGGCATCCATTATGGTGGGTATTCTGAACATTGGATTATTGATTTGAGTAATCGAAATAGGTGAGGTCTAAATCATGCCAGTCATCGAAATCATTCATTCCATGGCTTCCATCCGAGTAGTCCACCAGTATGTAGGTATAGCCATAATTCATGCAACTCTTATAAGGGCGATATTTCCAGTAGTCAAATTTCCAGGGATACATGGTGTCCGGGTCATCGACGCCTGGATTCCATATTGCCAAGGAATGTCCCGTTTCATGCATAAATACACTTGCGTACACAATATTTCTGTCTACAAAGAAGAGTTGTCTGCACTTCTTCTCTATATATTTTGAGGATATCTGAAATTCGTCCCTCCTTATGTTGTATCCATTGAATCCAGCATCATAGACGACGAGGGAGTAATGGAAAACGCCTCTCCTCCATTCATTTTCTCCATAGTGCAGAAAATATTTATCATAATATGTCTCCCTCAGTGCCCTCCCGCTGATTTCCTTCGCAAAGGGTATCATCTCCCCGCCGCCCATGCATCCGTCATCGAGATGATAAACTATGTTATGTTTATCATACACGGTGCGGAGAATTTCCTTTGAGCCGTTGGGGAGAAGGCTTGCTGGCTCTCCATTGGGTCCTGCCTTCATCTGGTCCAATTCTATGAATAAATCCTGCCTGAAGGGATCGGAGCCCCATTGAGAGGTGAGATATTCTTCATAGTTGCTCAGACCATCTTCATCTTCGTCAATGCTGCTGTGATTCTCCCACGTGAGAGGGCTATAAAACCATACGTCCTCCACCTTTCCACTCCACCAGTTCCAGGCAAAGTAATGGCCCCATTTCCATTCCCATTCTATGGGTACACCATCTCCATCAGCATCTTCCCCTCTATTATCCTTCATGGGGTCAGTGTGATATACATTTGTCTCAACCCAGTAGGGTATGCCATCTCCATCATAGTCGTTCTGATATATGTCGAACCATATCTCGCAATCCCTGTTACTCTGATATATGCTGTTATCATCGCATCCATTTGCTCTACCGTAGCCACTCAGATCTGGCTGCCAGTCATCCGGGAATGAAAGATAGTCATCTCCGTACCAGTGTCCCGTCTTTATGCTGTATATTAAGTCCAGATCATAGCTTTTGGGATAATTATCATAGTTGTTGTCTATATCGCACATTTTATCTCCCAACGGATCTGCGTCCCATAGCTGGATTGTTATATTCACAAATTCCACATCATCTGGCACATTCAGGGAGGCGCTCCAGTTTGGCTCATAAACATATTTCTGATTCCTCCATGTGGGGCTGACAAACTCCTCACCATTTATGAAAACTTTAACATAAAAATCAGGGTCGCTGAATCTGTCTATCTTATCTATTGTTTTCCCCATATATGGCATCTCAAGAGAGCGAATTTCTTTGATTTCCACAGTAACCACTATATCCTCCAATGGATCAAAATCCTCTGATATGTCTGAAATGCCCTGTATGCTGCTATTCCTTTCAGAAAGAAGAGAAACGGCATTTAATGGAATTGCAACAGCTATAGCTCCAAAAATGGCTAGCATCATGCTTCTTTTCATGGAGAAAGATAGTGGCTTTTTATAAAAATATTTCTCTTTACCTCTCAAATCTCTGCAAATCTATGGCATCCCATTCATCTCTATCCATGAATCCGTGGGTTCCATCTGAATAATCCACTATTTTGAAGTTATATCTGTAATTCATACAGCTCTTGTAATTCCAGGAGATCCAGTAAAGGAGCTGCCATGGAAATACCTTGAGGTGGGGCAATCCAAGCTGATGCCCGAGTTCATGCATATAGGAGCCACCATGTCCCATTATCATTCCCTTTTCCCAGGGCCTCCATTTCTGGATATAGGCACTGCATACTGCAAAGGCATCCCGCCTGAAGTTAAAGCCGCCAACGCCCCTCCCAAAATCCCTGAAAGAATGAATTATGAGAGCATAGTGGAATACACCTCTCCTTGGATTATTCTCATTTCCATGGAGGAAATAATCCTCATAGAGCTGCTGTATGTTATCCCAGTGTAAATCTTCGTATGGAATTTCCTCGCTCCCTCCCATCTGCCCGCTGTCTATTAGCAGCATTATATTATGCTTCGTGAAGGCAGAATATTGCATCTGGATTGACTCCTCGGGCATTACTGGCTTTATTCCATTATGCTCCTCCATGTAATCATTCTCTATGTATATGTCTTGGCGGAAGGGGTCGGCGAGCCATTCAGCCATCATGTACTCCTCGTTGTTCTGCAAGCCGTCTTTGTCCGGATCGAGCATAGAATGTTCTTCATAGGAAAATGGGTTGTATCCCCATTTCCATTCCCATTCTATGGGTACACCATCTCCATCAGCATCTTCCCCTCTATTATCCTTCATGGGGTCAGTGTGATATACATTTGTCTCAACCCAGTAGGGTATGCCATCTCCATCATAGTCGTTTTCTACCACATCAAACCATATCTCGCAGTCGTCCTCGCCATATTTTCCGTCTTCTGTGCCAGAAGCATGTCCGTAGCCATTTTCATCCTTCAAATAATCATCACCATCCCATGTACCATTGAGGGGGTTGTAAACAATGGAAACACTCTTTCCATTTCCACTTATATCTCCTTCCACGCCATTTTTAAATACCTGAATTGTTATTCCCACTTCCTCCTCATCATCCGGGACATTGAAGATGGCACTTCCCACATCCATAACATCAAATCCTGATACGATATTACTTTCCCATTCCTTGCTATCTACAATGACCTTTGCCATAAATGAGGGCGCTTCACCTATGGAGATGTTTATGGTTCTCACCCTCTTTATCTCCACCTTTATGGAGAGATCCACCGTAGGGTCAACATCTCCCTGCATGGATGGCAGAGTCGCCTTGCTTAAAGAAACTATATTCAGAGTTGAAATCACGAGCAAAAGAAAAATTGCTGCCGCTTTTGTCTTCCTCATAGAACCAAAAAAATTCAATGGCTATATAACATTTTGGGCATGCATAATTTACTTATAAATCTCAGCCAGTTTTAGTATTCTTCTCGCCCTTCTTTCCATTGCCTCATCTATTATCCTTCCATTGATATATCCTGTTACACCAAGAGCATCTATTATTTTCTTCGCCTCTTCCACTTCCTTTTCGTTCGGGGCAAAGATTTTATGCAACGCCTTCATCTGCCTCATATTCATGACAAACTTTCCATCAAATCCGAGTTCCACCACCTCTCTTGCTTCCTCCAAAAATGCTCTTCTCTCGCCCTCTTCACTATAAATTCCATCTATTGCCTGAATCCCTGCATTACGGGCAGATACCAGAACCTTGCTCCTGGGGAAAAGAAAGGCATCTCTGCTCCTCCTCCCTCCTGTCAGGGAAAGAAAATGCTCCCCATCAAATGCAACTGCCACTATTTTTCTGCTCGCTTCTGCTATGGAATGCGAGTTTATTATCCCTCTTGGTGAATCTATCACCGGCATGAGGTGTGAATCAAGATTTGCCTCCTCCATTATTCTTTCCACCACCTCTATATCATCAACATTCTCCACGCCTGAGATGCATATCCCATGGGGATTGCCAAAGGATATGGCGGATATATCCTCCCTTGCGCTGTCCCTGTTTATCTTGACCCATATCTCTGAAGAGCCGAAATCAAGATTCTGGAGGGCACTTCTCACCATATGCCTCGCCTCATGCCTCTTCTCCTCTCCATGACATTGCAAATCAAATAATACGCAATCCGCCCCCGCCCTCACCAGTTTTTTTATCTCTGCGGGAATGTTGCCGGGAATAACCATGATACTTCTCCTTATTCTATCCACAGAGGTTACCCCCCGCCTCGCTTTTTTACCCCCCACCTCCTCCCTAAGGGCGATGGCTAAAGCAGCATCGAGGCGGCCCAGTATTACAAAATCATCCGCATTCCTGCATTCTGCCTCCACATCCGCCTCCACTCCAAGTTCTTCCATTCTTTTTACTATCAACTCCTCGATTTGCCTTCTGTTCTTTGCTCCTTTCACCATTATCTTTCCCTTTCCTTCTCTAACCTTGATTAAACAATCACCATTCTTTTGCTCTCCCGCCTCTCCTGCCTCCATAACCTTCATACTATTCTCCCTCCAGATATTTCTGGATTTCCTCTTTCAATATTCTGCTGACAACAGCACCATCTGTCTTCCCCCTCAACAATTTCATTACAATCCCCATCAATGGGGAAAGAGCAGAGATGCCCCGCTCCTTCACAAAAGCCCCTCTCTCCTCAATTATTTTTCTTATAAATTCTCTCACCTCTTTCTCATCCATTGACTTGAAGCCACATTTCTCCATCGCTTCCTCGAGCCCTGCAGAAGGATTTTTAGCCATGTAGCGGGCAATTTCCTCAACTGCTTCCTTGGCAAAATAATTTTTGTTCAGTCCCTCAAGAATTTTCCTTATCTCCTCCTCCTTTAGCTCATAGCCCTCCTTCCTTATCTCCGGTATCACATGAAGTAAAATCCTTGCCACCACCTTCGATAGTCCCCTGTATTCTCCCGCTATCCTTTCAAAATCATCATCCCTCCCAGAGTAAACAATCTGCTTTGCATCCTCCATGCTTATTCCATAATCCCGTGAGAATCTTGCTATTTTTTCCTCCGGATATTCCGGCAAATTTTCAGCAATCTTTCCCAATTTCCTCCTTCCTATTCTTATGGGCTTCACATCTGTTTCAGGATACATTCTGGCTGCTCCGGGCATGGGTCGCATGTACTCTGTAAAACCATCGGGAAGCGCTTTTCTAACCTCTTTTGGCACCCCATACGTTGCTTGTATAGCCCTCCTTCTCACAGCATGAATGCAATTCTTAGCCACTTTCTCTGGAGCAACTGAGATGACAAATGCATCATTCTCTCCACATCCAAGCATTTCTCTTACACTCTCCACCTCCTCCTTGCTTATTCCATATGCGGGAAGCTCGTCCGAATGAATAATTCCCCCTCCCATTTTTCTGGCATGCATGGCAAACTCCTTGCCAAGGCGATGTTCCTTATATTTTATCCCGCCTATAACCCCTCTGAAACCAGGCAACCTTATAGCCATAACAACGCCACCTTTTTCTATTCCTCTTCTTATAAATTTGCATTCTGTTCCAGCAAAGGCATTGCTCACATCCACCGCTTCTTCCCTGGCTATTTCCTTTTCCATCCCCTTCACTTTATCCGCCACTTCAATGAGCTCAATCTGCCTCTTCACCTCATTTTCCAGTATCAGGGGTATGTCGTTCAATTCTTGCACACCCTTTATCTCCACCCTGTTTCCTCTCTCAATAGAAACATTCACATCCTGCCTTATTGTCCCTATGCCCCTTTTCACCCTTTTTGTTGTCCTCAGAAGCAAGCCGATCTTTTCAGCCACATCCCTTGCCTGCTGGGGTGTTTTTATATCCGGAGAGGTGGCAATCTCCACAAGAGGTATTCCTAATCTGTCGAGGGCATATTTAACAACATTTCCCTCCTCCCCTATCTTGCGCGCCGCATCCTCCTCAAGATATATGCTCTCTATGCCTATTCCATCGATTTCTCCGTCCACGGCAATGAGGGCTGTCCTCTGAAAGCCAGTGGTATTTGAGCCATCTATGACTATTTTCCTCATGAAATGAACCTCGTCCACCACCTCTGCCTTCATCAGCAGAGCAATCATGAGAACCGTGTCCAAAGCATCCTCATTCACATCGTGGGGCGGCTCCTCATCCGCCTCCACTAGGCAGGAGGAGGGCGAGGCAAAATAGTAAAATTTTCTCCCTCTTCTTGCTTCCTCCTCTGCTGCAATATCAACGGAGCCCATCTCCGAGGTGGTGGGGCGGCGGGGTCTTTGACAGGTTGCATCATGTTCATCTGTGAGCATCGAAGGACATGAACAGAAGAGCTTATGGGAATCTATCTGCTGATGAATTTCCAGCCCCGCTCTGAATCCAAGTTTTTTGTAATCTATCATTAAAATACAATATTACTTCTTTATATAAAACATATCCTTTGTTCTCATGAAGGCATTAACTCCTTTAACCACCAACTATACACATAAAATTTTATAGCGGGTTTTAATTAATGATTGATGGAAGAGATTGAGAAGGCGGCGGAGGAAATTCTTGCCACAGTGAAGGCAGATAAAGAGAAGGTGATGGAGGACTTAAAAAAATTTGTGGAATATGGTGTTCCTTTGGAACAGGCAAAGGAAGTGGTGATAAGTAAATATGGAGAGGTGACTAAGGAAAAGAAACTGAAGGATATAGAGGCAGGGGAGAGAAACATATGCACCATCGGAAAAATAATAGCAATAGATGAGAGGGAAGTGGAGGTGAGAGGGGAAAGGAGAAAAATATATCGCGGACTTCTGGGAGACGATACAGCAGTAATTCCCTTCACCGCATGGAAAGATTTTGGATTGAGCAAAGGAGATGTGGTGAGAATAGAAAATGCATCAAGCAGCGAGTGGGGAGGAGAGCCACGGTTGAGTCTTTCAGAATGGACAACGGTGGAGAAGGTGGATTATGACATAGAACTTGTGAAAAGAGCACCCCAGAGATATAACCTCATAGACCTAAAACCAGGGCTATCAAATGTGGAGGCGAGGGGCAAGATACTCTCCATTGAGGAGAGAGAGGTAAATATAGGGGGAGAGGCAAGGAAGGTTTTCTCTGGGGTGATGGCAGATGAAACTGGGAAGGTGCGTTTCACCGCATGGAAGGATTTTGGATTGGGAGAGGGGGAAGTAATAAGAATAAAGAATGCCTATGTTAGAAAATGGAGAGGGGCGCCCCAGTTAATATTTGATGAAAATTCCACCGTGGAAAAAATTGATGAGGAGATAGTGATGGAGGAGAGAGCAACGCCTCTCCACAAGGTGGTGGAAGCAGGGGGCGGCATCGATTTGATTCTTGAAGGCACAATACTTGATGTGAGGGATGATTCAGGCATAATATTCAGGTGTCCCCAGTGCAATAGAAAGTTGAGAGACGGTGTCTGCGAGGAGCATGGAGAGGTGGAGGGTGTTGCAGATTTGAGAATAAGGGCTCTGCTGGATGATGGAACGGGAGCGGTGGAGGTGATAATGAACAGGGAAATATCGGAAAAACTTCTGGAAAAGAAGATGGAGGAATTTATGGAGGTGGCAAAGGAAGCAATGGATTATTCCATAGTTCATGAGGAGGTGGTGGAGAAACTATTTGCCACTCCTGTTAGGGTGAAAGGGGATTCGCTTCCAAGCGAGTTTATAGTCACCATATTTGCAAGGGATGTGGAAATTTTGAGATTTGATAAGGAGGGGGAGATAGAGGAGATAAAAATGCAGCTGGAGGGATTGCAATGAGAGAGCCGGCATGGAGAGTTTTTGCTGCTGAATATAATGAGGCAAATCATGTTATTGAAGGAAGAGGGGAGAAGAAGCCAAGATATGTCCTCACTCCTCTAGGAGCGAAGGTGAATCGCCTCTTCATTGCTGGAGTTTTAACGGATGTGGAGGAGATAGGGGCGGAGGGAATAAGAAGAAGGGCAAGAATTTCTGACCCCACGGGCATCCATGTTGTTTATGCGGAAGCATTCGAGCCGGAGGTGGCAAGCATACTTGCTGATATGGAAGTCCCGAGTTATATTGCGGTGGTTGGAAAGGTGAGAATATATGAGCCGGAGGAGAATGTTCTCTATGTTTCGGCAAGAGCGGAGAAGGCAAAGGAGGTGAGTGAGGAGGTGAGAGATCACTGGATCATTGAAGCATGTAGAGGCACGCTTGTGAGAATAAATGCCATGAGAGATGCCCTTTCCATGAATGAAGCAACTCCGAAGCAGTTGAGAGAGCTGGGTTATCCTCCTGCGGTGGCTGAGGGCGTGAGTGAGGCATTGAAGGTTTACAAGGATATAGATGTAGAGCAATATGAAATGATGGTGAGGGATGCTCTCTCCTTCGTAACAACTGGAAAGAAGGAAATCAGGAAGGATTATGCGGCAGAGGAGGAAAAACTTCTTGATATAATAGCAAGCATGCAGGGGGAAGATGGCGCCATCTGGGATGAGGTGATGGAGGAGGCGGTGAAACAGGGAATGGAAAGGAGTGTGGTTGAGGAGGTAATGGTGATTCTGCTGGAAAAAGGGCAGATATATGAACCGCAGCTTGGAAAAATAAAGATGGTTTAATCAGCCCAGCATCTTTCTTACCACTCCAAGGCAGGAATTGTATATGATGTCTATTTTATCCTTATATTTTTCAATTACTTCCATATTCTCCGAGCCCGGCTGAAACCATATAATCCTGGCATTCACATCAACTGCTTCCTTCACTATCTCCTCCACAAAGTTTGGATTTCTGAAAACATCCACTATATCTATGGGCTCCTCTATATCCTTAAGGGATGGTAAAACAACCTTTCCGAGAATCTCCTCTCCTGCATATCTCGGATTAACCAGAAAGAGATTATAGCGATCCATTATCTGCTCTGCTATTTCATAACTTGCCCTTTCCTTATTTTTGGAAATTCCCACAACAGCCACATTTTTTGCCTTCTTTGCTACCTCAATAATTTTTTCTGCCTCAGTAATAAGCATGCTGGTATATATGGAGGGGTTTTTAGTTTTTATTGATTAAAGGAAATATGGGGTAATTTCAGAAGTTATAAAAACCATGCCTCATTATTTCTAAAATGAAGGAATTTCATGCTCTCGAGAATGAAAAGGTGGAGAAGAAACTTATGCCACATCCTCTTTCATTCCTGCATCTCCACGCCCTGTGGATTTTTCTGACGTTGTGGGGAATCTTTCTTGCATGGTTTTTCCGTTCATCCTACTGGGAGAAAATGCCTAATGTGGATTTATTGCAGATAGGTGGTGCCGCCTCTTTATGGCTTGCAGGACTTGTTGTAGCAGGTGTTGCGGCATCCATTTTGATGATAAGATGGAGGATTTTCTTCATCTACATGGCTATATTTGTTGCAGGCATGCTTCTCTTCTGGATTGGGGGAGTAATGGAATATCTCACTACCTTCATTCCCCTCTATACCATGATCATATCTCTTGCGGGACTGGCAATGGCGGAGTTATATAGAAG
>CAZWEL010000021.1:0-10267 GCA_964632955.1 uncultured Thermoplasmatales archaeon
TCAACTATTCATGGATGGAAGGAGGAACAAAATATGTAATAAATACAGATATAGTGAATAAAAACGAAGTAAAAAGTGGAAAATTATCTTCCTACGATGTTTTCATAGTGCCCGGCTCCGCCCGCCCCTACATAGATGTTCTGGATGAGAAATGGAGAGAGGAAGTGAGAAAATTTGTGATGGAAGGAGGCGGTTATATCGGAATATGTGGAGGGGCAAACATTGCATCCATGGGTTTTGATGGCGGGATAAATAGATTGATAAATCCATTTCTTCTCAAAATAGCAAATGTTTATGTGAATGATGAGCAGGCGGAGGAATGGCAGTATTTGTGGAAATCCAACTGGGATGAGGGCGGAGTCCCTGTGGATATGTTTATTATTCCATCTGATAACCCCATATTTCATGGCTTTTACGGAGAGAAAAGGAGTATAAGATACTGGGGAGGACCCGGAATGTATGAGGCAGATGTGGAAGATGAAAAAATGGGGGATATAATTCCTCTGGCAATTTATGATGAGGAGATAATGGACGTTGCTCCCCTTCACTACTGGAAATGGAGGAATGGTGAATGGATTCCCTTCAGAAATGTAAGCACTGATTTAAAGGGAGAATATGCTGCCATAGCCACAACATATGGAAAGGGAAAAATTGTGTTATTTGGTCCCCATCCAGAGAGAGAAACCTTTCTTGATGGACACATAGAGGAATTCCCTGTAAGAGAACGCCTCTCCCCTTTCACATGGTTCATATACAGATGGAATGGAAACAGGACAGATATAAGTTATAATTGGTGGATTTTGAGGAGGAGTGTTGCATGGGTTGCAGGTGTCTCAGTTCCTTCTGTCAATCCATGAAAAATGGAAAGTTGGATCTAACATTTCTCAATATTCCAGTCCCTTCATGGCTTTCTCTCCTTTATCATAATAATGCCTTATGTTTTTCATCTCTGTAACCAAATCCGCCTTCTGGAGTATTTCAGGGGGAGCATTTCTGCCTGTGAGAATGATATGCGTTTTTCCTCTCGCATCCAGTAACTCAATGACATTTTTTAATTTCGCCACCCCCATGGAAAGAGCCACATTAATTTCATCCAGTATCAAAAGAAAGGGATTTTCCCTCATTTTTTCAAGAGCAAAATTTACCGCCTCCTCCGCCCTTCTGAAATCTTCCTCTGTGGGCTGAAAAACAAATTCTCCGCTTCCAAATTGATATACTTCCACGCCTGCATCCCTCAATGCCTTCACCTCCCCATATTCGCCTTTCTTCAAAAATTGTATTATAATAACCTTTTTTCCATGCCCTATCGCCCTTATGGCAGTGCCTATGGCAGCGCTGGTTTTTCCCTTTCCATCTCCAGTAAAAACCAAAATTTTACCCTTCATTTTTGATATATTCTTTTATTCTCCTCGCTCCTTCATCACCCACAACATTGGCTATCTCCTCAACAGGTGCTCTCTTCAGTTCATCTATGCCAGATATGCCGGCTAAAAAAAGAGATTCAGCATCTTCCTTCCCCACCACCTTCATCAGTTCCTTTATTATTTTATCCTTATTGAGATAATTTTCTATTGCTTTATGAAGACCCTCAGCAGCAAGGTTACTGCAGTGCATTTTTATCGGTGGAAGTCCTTCAAGAGCATCTGCTATATCTTTTCTGCTAATCTTCATTGCCTCCTCTATGCTTTTTCCTTTTGCCAGTTCGCTCAACATGGAAGAGGTTG
Source organism: uncultured Thermoplasmatales archaeon (assembly GCA_964632955.1). Classification (GTDB taxonomy): domain Archaea; phylum Thermoplasmatota; class E2; order UBA202; family JdFR-43; genus JAGGZK01. Next base: position 1,725 of record CAZWEL010000021.1, read on the forward strand.
CTATGGCAGCAGCACATCCCATGGTCTCCCATCCTATGTCTTCTATCCTTCCATCCCTTATCTTAATATATATATGCATAACATCTCCGCAAACAGGATTGCCCACTCTGCCAACAGCATCGGCATCCTTCAATCTCCCCTTATTGCGGGGATTGAGAAAATGTTCCATAACCTTTTTGGAATACATGTTATTTCAACTGTTTTTCATTTATTATCTTTATTCCCCTAGGGATTTTGGTTACTTCTCCCATGGCAGTGGCTATTATTCTCTTAACCCCATTTTCATGGGCGTTATCTACCAGGCGTTGAGTCACGATGCCATCAAAAACTATGGTATGGGGTTTGGCTTTTTTGATTTCATCTATAATCTTCTCCGTTGCCACTCTTACCATCTCCTCATTCTTATCATTGAGAAATATTGCCTCATGCGTTTCCTTCACTTCCTCCAACATATTTTTATAGAAATCATCTTCGCTTCCCTTCTTGCCCTTCTTTTCCACCTTGTTTTCCTTCCTCATGCCAAAATTTTCCATATACTGCTCTGCCGGCACCTTATTCTTCAGTGCCTTCATTATGAGCTTGTATGTTAACTCCTCAACCTCCCTCGTTGGAGGAGCTCTTGCCACAAAATCTATATCAGCCACTTGCAGAAGTTCGCGAAGTATCAGTTCACCCCCTCTATCTCCATCCACAAAGGCAGTGGCTACTTTCTCATTGCACAGATCTATTATGGTTTTTGGTATATTTGTCCCCTCCACTGCTATGGCATTTTTTATTCCGTGTCTGAGAAGATTAACCACATCATTTCTCCCCTCCACCACTATTATGGCATCACTCTTATCTATGTTCGGGCCTGCCGGAAGACGTTCCTTTCCATAATATGTTATCTCCTCCACCTGCACCGACTGCTTTATCTCCTCTGCCAGATCTGCCAGCTCCTCCTTACTCTGCTTTAGCATTTCCTGCAGAATCCTTTTCGCCCTGTCCACGAGTTTCTTCCTCTTTGCTATCCTTATATCCTCCACCTTCTCCAGAGTTATCTCCGCCTTGCACGGTCCTATCCTATCAACGCTTTCTATGGCAGCCGCCACCAGCGCCGTCTCAACCTTTTCAAGTGCAGAAGTTAAAGTCAAATCGCCCTCGCTCTTGCCCTGATTCTGCTTTAGTTCCACCTCTATTCTTCCTATTCTGGCGGATTTCTGGAGATCTCTTAAATCCAATTCTTCTCCCATTAAACCTTCTGTCTGTCCAAAAATAGCCCCTATCACATCGCTCTTATCAACTACTCCATCCACCTTTATTTTTGCCTTAATCAAATATTTTGCTGCTGATGGATCCAATGACAATGATACCACCTCCAATTAATTTGTAATGCCTTAATGCCAAGCATTATTAAAACCTTTCCTCAAATAATCTTGAATTCATTTCTTTCCCTCTTTTTTTCTTGCCTTTACCTCCGCCTTTATTCTTTTCTTCTCCAGTTTCAAACTTTCTTTCTCCATCTTCAATTTTTCTTTTTCCAGCATTTCATCTTTTCTCTTCATTTCCCTCTCCCTTTCAATCTCATCACTGTAAAGATATGTCATCACCAAGGCATATATTATATAGATGGAAAGCAAAAGCACCACAGCAAAAGAAATGGGGTCAGGAAGATGAATGAAATACCTTATGGCTATGAACACCGAAAGAAATCCAAGCCCCGCCCAGGCATGATGTTTGTACTTCTCATATTTCCCCATGGATTCACCTCAAATAAAAAATTTCCTGCCCTTTGATATTTTCTCCAGTTTTCCTCCGTGGAGTGTTTCTCTTGGTCTCACCTCCACAAATATTGGGGAGGCAAGAGGTAGTCCAGCGACTATGGCTATACCAACTGGAAGCATCTGTATTTCATCTGCAGCACTGCTGTCAAGCCCCTCAACGCTCGCCACTATAGCCTTCAAATCATTGGGGTTGGTTGTTTTCAGCACCATATGAGTATTGCATTGGGAAAGCACATTTTTATCCACCCTCGCCGCCCTCTGGCTCACTATCGCCAGTCCCATGCCAAATTTCCTTCCCTCGGATGCTATTGTTCTTATTATTTCGCTGGCAAAACTCCTTCCCTGTCCCCTTTCAGGGGCATAGCGATGTGCCTCCTCCACCACCACCATAAAAGGAGGAATCTGCTCATTTCTTCTTGCTTCAAAAAGTTTTGTGAGGAGAAGGGAAACGAGTATTTCCTGTATGTATGGAGGAACACCCCTCATATTTATAACAGAGCATCTTCCCTTTTTCACAATCTCATTGAGAGGAGTATAGTTTACAGAGAATAGATTCATGGAAACTATCTGCTCCATTTGAGGAAGAAGGTTCCATTTTGCATTGCTTTTTGCCTCGCCTATCCCCTCGATTATATCCTTCAGAAAATAGAATTTTTTCTCCTCTGCCCTTTTATATGCCTCATAAAGCACACCCTTCTGCTGTGAGGTTGCATTAGGTAGCAGATTGAGCAAATCCTGAAAGGAGAGATTGGTTTCATCAAGGTAAAGGGGGATTGCTTCCCTATTGTTGCTGCATACAGGGGCAAATTCATAAACATTTTTAGTGTATCCTTTCGGTTTTATTCCAAATTTCTTCATCATTTCCATTTCCTGTTTTTCGAGATTCGGACGGCGAAGTGAGACATATTCTCCATGCGGGTCTATTATTACAACAGGTATCTCCTTCTTTATGAATTCCTCCACCACCACACCCATGGCATAGCTCTTTCCGCTTCCACTTTTGGCAAGCACACACATATGCTTCTGTATTAGAATATCCGATGATAGATTCACCTTTATATCAGAATCCTTCAACAATCCTATGTATATTCCATCCTTCTCTATTCCAAGTATTCTCCTCACAAAATCCTCATCTGCCTCATAAATCTTTGTTCCCACCCTGAAAGGGCTTTTTGGCATGTATCTCCTATCCTCAGAACCTATCACCTTTGCGTGGGCAAACATTCCGCTGCCTGTATGCTTTATCTCCCATATCTGCGCCAGAAAATTATCCACTTTAACATACTGATGCTTCTCCACCTGCGTGTTTGCCCTGAAAATGAAGGAAGAAGTTGTGCTTTCCGTAACCTCTCCTATCTCCTGCATTATCCGATATACCTCAAATCCTCTCCACCCTTCTTTTCAATTATGGATTTCTCTATGCTTTTTATTCTGTCTGTAATCCTCTTCACCTCTTCCGCCTTCTCGTCCAAGCTGGCAAGGCTTATTCTTATTTTAAGCATTTTTGTGAGAACCTTTATAACCTCCCTTGCAGAATTGGGGTCCACTATATAGCCGGATGTCTCTCCCATCAAACACGCGCCTCTAAAACCTCTCAGCATTCCAATGCCGAGAAGAAGACCTGAGGCGCCGATTATTCCGCCGCCTTCCTCCCCCTTGAATATTACTCCGTGCTTCTTGAGTTCATCCACTATTTCGGTATGAGTGGCGGCACCTATGACACGGGGATGCTCTACCTCCATTCCCAGACCATAGCCACCAAGAGTATAAATCATCTTGACTCCCATATTTTCTGCTATGTCCAGCACAGCCTCTGCAAGCATATACTGCCCCTTTGAGGACATCCCTTGGAAATCACCTGTGAGTATTATTATATCTCCGCTCTTCCTCTTTGCATAATACATCTCATTTTTCACAAGCTTTATAGTGCCGTCCAGATTGACAAAAACCTGCGGTGGAAAATCGCTGGAATATATCTCCAAAAATTTTTTTGCCTTCAGTTCATCTATAAGATGTTCTGCCGCCAATTTTCCCACATTCCCAACTCCAGGTAACCCCTCTATAAGCACAGGATTTTTCAACCTAGGTTTTTTTAGGTAAACAACGGTTGCATCCCCAATTTCTACTTTTTCCATTCCAATCCCTCCTTTTTCAGCATTCTTCTATATTTTCCATATTTATCCTGAGGAGAGAAGCGGGGTGGCTCCTTTTTTTGCGTCTTCTCCCCACAAACAGGACATACATCTTTTAATGTATATCTTTTACATTTATAACAGTATTTCATTTTAATTCTCTTTTGAAGGTTCCAATCCCGCCATGCTTTGTGATGTAATCCAACCCTTTACTTATTTTCTCTTTTAACACCTTCTCCGCAGATTTATAGTCAGGAGCAATCGCCTCAACGCGGTAGAGAGGTGCAGATATGTATTTCACCTTCACCTCCACCTCCCCTTTTTTACCCTCCATCATCTCTAGTGCCTTCCTGATATGCTCTATTCCCCTGGAGCCAGGGCATGTCATCTCCACATAACCTTCTATTTCCACATTTGGAACAGGAATATTATCTCTTGCGAGATTTATGAATTCATCAATCCATTCTCCTTCAAATCCTTCCTTTTCCAGGGCTTTTTCATCTCTCACCACCTCTTCGAAAGCATCGTATAGGGAGCCAAATTTAGTTATCAATTCATACCCGAACTCCTGATAACATTCATCCTCACTTTTGCCAATTTTTTCTGCCAATATTTCAAAGAGTTTCTTTGCCTTCTGCTCATTTTTCCACTGCTGTATCTTCTCTCTTCTCTGATGCTCATTCACTCTCTTTAAGGATAAATCCACATATCCTTTCGAAGGATCTATATCCATCACCTTGCACACAATACGCTGCCCCTCCCTCACATAATCTCTTATATTCTTGACCCATCCGGAAGCCACTTCCTTTATATGAATAAAGCCCCTTTTATCGGGGTATTCATCCAGCTCCACAAAAGCCCCAAATCCCTTTGCCTTTTTAACCGTGCATACGACGAGTTCTCCCTTTTCAGGTAACTCCTTAATCATGGCTGAATTCCTCTACTATCTCGCCCTTCACGGCAGCCACGCCGCCCGTGGGCTCCACCAGTATGCTTCCACATATCTGGCATCTCACCACGGTGCTGGCTCTGCTGAAAACTATCTGCTCATTGTTGCAGTCCTTACATTTCACACGATAGAAAGGAGATGCCATCACATCACCTCTTGAACTCAAATTTCTTTGCTCTTATACCCTTTTTCTGGTGTGCCTTCCCGCACTCCTTGCACCTGTAGCGTAGATAGACACGCTTCGTCGGCTTTTCTCTGCCCTCTGGCTTGGGCCTTGGATAACCTCCATAGCCAGCCGTCACACGCCTGAAACGGCGCTGGCCCCATTTGAGCTCAGATGCCTTCTTCTTTTTAACCTTCTCCACCGCATGCTCTGTGTGATGATGGCAGTATGGACAGTATGTTTTTATCACGGGCGGTCGAATCATGAGATGAGAATAAAGAGTGATATATAAAAATGATGGTTAAGCAGCCTTCCCATCCAATTCTGTAGGAAAAATTTAAAATTTCATTTCCCTTATACCATGCAGGCGGGCGTGATCTAGCTGGTTAGGATATGAGCCTTCCAAGCTCAATGCCCGGGTTCGAATCCCGGCGCCCGCATTCTTATTTTTATGTTTCATGCAATGGAATAAAATGGGCATCAAAATATGCTTTATCACCCAGTAAAGCATGCAAAATTTCTTTTATATTTCCAAGATAAATTTTATCTGATTTGGCAATATCATCTCTTTTCATAAGAGAGGAGATAAAATCAATGGCATTGTATATTTCCTCCCCGCACGAACATTTTTCACATATTTTTGCAAGGACTGGATATACCATCCCAAAGGTTTCATTGCCGAGATAGCTTATGTTCAGCCATGCTTTTTCAATCGCCATTGCCTTCATCTGCATCTTCATGTCAGATAGGGTGAGAAGATAAATGGCTTCTTCCTCTCTCCCTTCCAGCAGGAGCTGCTTTGCCTCCTCCTCCACCCTCTCCGTTTCATTTATAAATTCCCTCTCCACCTCTATGAATATAGGTGTGAGAAAACCATGACCATATCTTTCCAGCAATTTCATGGCGATGGAATGCGATTCTCCATTTTCATATGCATCATAGATATCCATGTCACACATGTGAACGGGGATGAAAATGGAAGAGCATTGATCGGGGGCAAACCACAAACTGCTCAAAAATTGGGGGTAGGCATGGGTTATTTTATATATGGTGGCTACCTCATAACCACCCTGGCACATTCCTCTCAGTCCATCTATATCGTCAGAATGGATGCGAGAGAGCATCATCATATCCCGGATGCCAATCTCTCCGACTTTATCCCTCACAAAATCCATTATTTTTTTCTCCCATTCATAGTAATTGAAGCACATGAAAACTCTCGCCCTTTTTCCATCCACCTCCTTCAACTCCAGCCAGAAATTCCCTATCTGAACTCCTTCTCCCACCTCAATTTTCTTTTTAATTCCCAAGGGGAAGAGATGCGCCATTATGAATTGTGATGAAATCTGTGAGATAGAGATTCCCATAAATCCTCCAATTCTTATCACATCCCCTCGCTCCACCCATCCTTCAAATGTTTTGTTGAAGGATGATGCGGTGAAAACTGGATAAATCAGATGAATATTCCACAGCATTTCAGGATAGTTGCTCTGTATCTCCAATCCATTCTTAACTTCTCTCACCCTGTAATTATAGGCATCCGCCTCCACTATCGCTCCCTTGCTTGCGTTGATAATAAAAAAGTTTTCAGCCACAGATGAAGCATGCATCCTTTTAACACCATCTTCCGTGAGCATTCTTACCGCCTCATCTAGATCCCCTGCACTCTGCATTGCATATCTCATCCAGTCAAAATCATCCCATGCATTGGGGGAGGGATTTGTTAAATAGGAAATGGTGTCCGCATCGCCTATGGCTATTCCAGCATCATTAATCATCATGCCGGGTTTTATTATGGCTGGAGGTACATCGTCTATGGTTGTTGTTCCTATGAATCCCCTATCCACCCTAAAATGCATCTTAAATGGTAGCCATGGATGATGATAATCATACTCACAGCCCCTTGGAATATGACACAGAACCTGCAGCCCTGGGCGAGCTGGATCGCGAACCTTGAGTAGAAGATTATAGTCGCCTGCGGTGGCATTTCCCACAGCCATCACCAGTTTGCACTCTCCCTCATAATATAAAGGATAACTCATTTTATCATGGCTTGTGCTACCTGCGAAAAAATTTCCCCCCACTAGGATAAAAATAATGGATAAAGCGATCACGCCTTTCATCATATTCTTTACTCAAACTCTCTATAAATCTTTTTCCACAGCATTTAAAAACCGTTCAAATAAAAATAAAAAGAGAAGGGGGGAATCAGCTCACTCCCAGGACCATTGGTCCGAGAACGAAGCCGCTTGCCGTTGCTGTTGTTCCACCGGCATTTACAGTTATTGTGGTTGGTCCTATTCCGAATACCAAGCCTGGACCTACTGTCTCGCTTGCTCCTGGTTCTAATGATGATATTGTGCCTTCAGAATGCTTGCCTACAAACACTAGACCGGAGAGATCTACGCTCCATGCAAGATTTTCTGCTGCCACTGTTCCGCTATTGGATATCGTCGCCTTAACTCCAAAGCCACCAGAAATGCTGACATCTATGATGGGTGCCGGTAATGGAGCAAAGTACACATCCTTGTTTCCATTTCTTGTATCAGTCCAAACAATACCCTTGCTGCATATATCCACGGCATGTTCTTCCATTGACACGCTTCCATCCTGATCATTCACCTGTATCGGCTCATCCCATGTCTGCCCTCCATCTGTGGACTTCACCAGATAGAGATTGTTGTTCTTTACATAGACAACATAAAGAGTATTCCCTGCAGCATATATTGCTGGATAGAGATCATCTGCAGTCGGATCATCAACGACTGTAACTTTATTCCATGTTTCTCCATTGTCGTTGGTGTATTTCATCACTATGCCATAGTTGCCATATACATTCTCATTGGTGCAATAAACCACATACACATTGGTTCCACTTCCATCCGCATCTGGATATCTGCAGTCATATAAATCGTTCTCATCAAGGTAGAACTGCCACTCCGTAAATTCTATATCTGGTTCCACCTGAGGATCTATCTTCTTGTAAACCAGTTTGTAATGTGAGCCGTCATAGTAACTCCAGAAGAGATGCATATAGCCCGGCACATTTGCCATCGTCGGATAGCTTGCGGGAGCAGTTGTGAGGTGTGATTGAGCATCGAAATAGAATACGCCGCTTATATCAGGATATGTGGTATATGGCAAGACAGGGCAGTCGGGTATATCATAACTGGCATATCTTTCATGAAAGACTCTCATGGCAGTGAAAGACCATCCATAGTCCTTGTTGTTATACCAGCAGTCATCGTCCACATATGCATACTTATAATCTGTCTCGTCCTGTGGTACCCACGTATATATCTCCCATGTTCCCTGATCTGTTATATCAGGAATTAAAAAGAAACCGCTTGTATCCTGTGCCACATCAAGGAATTCACCGTATATGCCCGTAAAGGCATCGCTCACCACTTTGCCAGTATCTGCATACATTTCCATACCATCAAGTTGCATCAGATATGCTTCCCAAGAGTTGCCATCCGAGGAATATCCTATGCCGAAATCCGCATCTATCTGGCTGTACTGGGTTGTCCATGTCA